>DITX01000051.1:0-1066 GCA_002422225.1 Gammaproteobacteria bacterium UBA6173 | reverse complement strand
TGCAAATGCCTCGGAAACAATGTCCTCGCGGTCGGCATGGGTCGAAAAAAGTGAAACATTGAGTTCGTTGAACAGATCGACAAGCTGGTGATGCTGTGCGTCAATGCTGTCGATCCCTGTGACGAAATTCCGATCCCAGGCGAATATATCCATGGCTGTGTTTCTCAAGTTGCATCCTGACAGTCCTGCTTCCGTTCAATGAAACGGCAAGTTTGTGCTGCATTATTTCGGGTCAACAGTAGCATGAGGGGCGGATTCATCTGATGGACGTTGTTTTGCGGATACGGTTGCGGTTCGTGTTTCACACGCAAGATCTTACAAAAAGGCAATCAGTGATGCTGCCGAAAACAGACATGTTTTGCCAATGAGAATGCAGTGCATATCAATGCGGGTTGCTCAGGAATTTGTTTCTGAACTACCCTGTCAGTCAAAGCAGGTCAAACATCAACTCAAAGATTTGGAGGATATCCCGTGCTCGCCAAACATGTGGTCTCGATAGGATTCGTCGGCGCTTTGCTCGGACTGTCCGGTGCTGCGCTTGCACAGACGTTCAATGGAACTGTTGACGGTCAGGCTCAGACTTGGCACGTGCTGACAAAAGGTCAGCAGTCAACAGCCAGTATCTCGGACGATGGCCAGGGTGTCACCATGGTGGTCATTCAAGGCCATGCGCAGCCAAGCTATGTAATTAAAGGCACCATCACGATTAATGCCGCGCTGAAAAACGGTGAGATCATGGGTCAACCGGATGTGCTGTATTTTCCGCAGACATCCATGGCCACGGTTTACTCTTCCGTTGCCCAGCAACCCGGGCAGTTCAGTATCAAAGTCGAAAACCAGACTCAGAACGGCGCCCAACTGGTTGGTACCTACAAGGGAAAACTGTATCGGACACCGGGTATCGGTCAGACGCCTGACCTGAATGACCAAATTGAAGTAAGTGTCAATTTTGATGTGCCTGCCCTCAAAATGAAGCCTTGATCGCTAAAACCGTGAGGTCACACTCGGCCTGAAATCCTGATATGGCGCAGCCTGTGGATACGGCTGCGCCGACAGCATGATGCCC
>DITX01000205.1:10494-14905 GCA_002422225.1 Gammaproteobacteria bacterium UBA6173 | reverse complement strand
GATCTGTGACCGCTTGCAACATTTCAACCAGACCCTGCCGCAGTGTTGCACGTACCGATGTCACCGCCAAAGGTGCATTGCCCGCAATCTCCTCAGCCAGTTTGATGGCGTCTGATCGGACTTGATCTGATGAAGTGAGTACATCCGCCAGACCCCATTCAAAGGCTTGCTCGCCTTTGATACGCCTGCCTGTATAAAACATGAGCGCTGCTTTCTGCTGACCGATCAGTGCGGGTAAGGTGTGTGTCAGGCCAAATCCAGGATGGAATCCGAGTTTGGTGAAATTGGCAGCAAAACTGGCTTCTGGGCAAGTGACACGAAAATCGGGTACCAAGGCCAAACCCAATCCGCCACCGATGGCCGCGCCGTGAATTGCCCCGATCACCGGTTTGCGATTGCTGAACAGACGCACCGCCGCGACGTACAAGGGATTTCGCCCTTTGCCGTCGGATTGTTCCAGCACAGAGGGGCCCGATGAGAAATTGGCGCCGGCACAAAATGCACTGCCTTGTGCCGCCAGGACCAGTGCCCGACAGTCGCTATTGTTGTCCATTGCGTCGAATGCTTCAGCCAGATTCTCTATGAGCGCGACATCAAAAAAGTTATGGGGAGGTCGCTGAATTTCTACCAAGGCGACATGGTTGTTGATGCTGACGTGTACATCACCAAATTGCATATTAAGAACTCTTGTTAAATGGAGGTGTGGTTATTGTGATAAACGATTGCGGGCAATCACCCAGCGATGAACTTCGGACGGGCCATCATAAATTCGCATGGTACGTACTTGTCCGGCCATCAGTTGCAGCGGCATCTCTTTGGTCATTCCAAGGGCGCCAAGGCATTGCATGGCATGGTCAATTACATCGTGAGCCATCTCGGTGCCAAACACTTTTGCCATAGAAATTTCTGTGCGGACATCGTTACCGCTATCAAGCTTCCAGGCCGCATGCTGGCACATCAGGCGGCAGGCATGAATGCGTGTTTCGGCGTCGGCAATCCACCATTGCACACTTTGGCGCTCTGACAACGGCAGACCAAAGGTGACGCGTTGTTGCGCATGTGCTGCCATCATCTCGACGGCGCGTCGCGCCTTGCCAATGCACCAGGCTGCCATTTGCAGTCGGCGTACAGACAGACGCAATTGCATGGGCGCAAAGCCTTTGTTGATCTCACCGAGTAACTGATCTTTATGCAAACGGCAATTATCCAACAGGATTTCATAGGTTTTGGTGCCGCCAATCATGGGGATTCTACGCTCAACAATAAAACCGGGCGTGTCTTTGTCGACCAGAAACGCCGAAATACCATGGCGGCCTTTGGAGGGATCGGTTTTAGCCATCACGATGGTGAAATCTGCCGTGTCCATTTTGCTGATCCAGATTTTGCGACCATTCAGTATCCAATAGTCACCGTGCAATTCTGCGCGAGTTGACATGGCAGCCGGGTCGGCACCCGCGCCCGGTTCGGAAATGCCGATAGCGGACACCGTTTCGCCTCTTGAATATGGGAGCAGGTACTTTTTACGCTGAGCATCGGTCACGCTGCTGATCAGCATGTGCAGATTGGGTGAGTCCGGCGGAAAATGGAAGGGGACTGCGCTGCGGCCGACCTCTTCATTCACGCCTACCATGGCCAGGGCAGGCAAGTTGGCTCCCCCAAACTGCTCCGGCACATCCAGCCCCCATAAACCCAATTCCCGACACTTTAGATTCAAGGGTGCCAATGCATCTGCTGATAACTCTCCACCAGCGCCGCTCATGTCTTGATGTAACAGTGCCGGTTCCAGGGGTACTAGCTCATCATTGACAAAATGCGCCACCAGTTCCTGCAACATGCGGTATTCTTCGTTCAGTTCAAAATTCATAGTTTTTTTCTTTGCCAATTCAACAGAGCCGGATATTGACAGATTTTCATTATTAACTGTGCGCCTAATCACACGTTGGTGATTGAACCTCATTCATACTTTTTATGCCACTCTCTGCACAGCATTGTTCCGTTCTATCTGATCGCTTACCATGCTCGCCTGTTTTTACGCCCAGTTTGAGTTTTTATAAATGTTGCTCGCCCGTTTGCATTTGAATATGGACACCATGCGCACATTGTTGTCCATCGCACTGCCTATGGTGGTTTCTCAAGGCGCCTTTGCGGTCATGACTTTTACTGATCGCTATTTTATGTCGCAGATAGACCCTACTCACATGGCGGCATCGCTAGGCGGTGGCGTGGCATTTTTTTTCAGCCTGTGTTTTTTTTCCGGCGTCATATCGTATGCCAATGCCTTGGTGGCGCAGTACCGGGGCGCTGATGATCCCGCCAAGTGTTCTCGTGTGGTGACGCAAGGCTTGATTATGGCTTTTCTGTCGCAGCCCATCATGCTGGTTATTGGGTTTTATGTGCTTCAGTTGTTTACTGTCATGGGGCATGAGCAAGAAATGCTGGCACTGGAAAGCAGTTACTTTTCCATTTTGATGCTGGGTTCTCTGTTTGCGTTGTGGAAGGCATGTCTGTCTTCCTATTTTGCTGGCATCGGTCGCACACGGGTGGTGATGGTGTGCGATGTTGCGGGTTTGATAATAAACATTCCACTGTGCTGGGCAATGGCCTTTGGGCACTTTGGTTTTCCCGCAATGGGTATCGATGGTGCCGCCTGGAGCACGGTGTTGTCGTCTATTTTCTCACTGGTTCTATTCAGCATTTTTTATCTGGCGCGTCAGAATCGCCTGGCATTTTTTGTCATGCATTCGTTTCAGCTGGACATGCCCATCATGCGCCGCTTCCTGAGGCTTGGGTTGCCGTCTGGCGTCGAGCTGTTTCTGAATGTGGCGGCATTTAATCTGTTCCTGCTGATGTTTCAATCGTATGGCGTCACTGAAGGGGCATCCGCTGCTATTGTGTTTAACTGGGACATCCTGTCATTTGTGCCTATGCTTGGTTTAAATATCGGTATTGTCAGTCTGATTGGCCATTCAGTTGGTGCGCGCACCATGGAAAAAACCAACGAAGTAATATCGGCTGGGTTTGTCATTGCCATTTCCTACTCAGCGATGCTGGCGTTGCTCTACATCATTTTCCGTTATCCTTTGGTCGATGTGTTCGCGCCTCCACAGGGCGATTTCAGTGAAATCCGTACACTGGCTGCCTTTATGATGATTGGATTGTGCTGCTACACCATGGCGGATGCCATCATTCAGGTGTCCGGTGGCGTGCTGAGAGGAGCGGGTGACACACAATGGGTCATGTACTCATCGACCGCGCTGCACTGGATTATGTTGGTGATCCAGTATCTGGTTATTCGAGTGTGGGAGTTTGGGCCTAAGGCATCCTGGCTGGTCTTTTGCGCGATGATTCTGGCGATAGCATTGGTGTTTTTGATGCGGCTGAAGTCGGGAAAGTGGCGCGATGAGCAAGCCTTGGACGCGGTGATGGCGGAGTGATGTTGCTTGCTCTCTGCCCAATGGTAGTTGCTCCCCGGCTCCTCGGTTGGTAGCGTCATGAGCGCGTGTTCGTATTTGCAAATTGTTGGTACACGCAATTCCTGTTCCACAAATCATGTCACAAAAAATCACACATCGACCCCCTATGCAAGCGCCCGGGGAGCAGGCGTATGCTGGCCGCGCGCTGCCGACCAAGCGCTGGGGAGTCAAATAAAAATGAAAGAAAAAATGTTCTGGGGTGCTGTTGCTCTGTTGGTTTCAGCGTGTCTGGGTGTGCTTGCATTAAATCGTGGTGAAACAATCAGTGCCTTGTGGCTGGTGACGGCTGCATTGTGTGTTTACACCATCGCCTATCGTTTTTACAGTCGGTTTATTGCTGAAAAGGTTTTGGTGCTGGAGCCTCTTCGTCCAACGCCGGCACATACCAAGTCTGATGGACTAGATTTTGTGCCTACGCATAAATGGGTTCTGTTTGGTCACCACTTTGCTGCGATTGCTGGCGCTGGCCCTCTGGTAGGACCGGTACTTGCTGCGCAGATGGGGTATTTGCCCGGTACCTTGTGGATTCTTGCAGGGGTGGTGTTTGCCGGTGCTGTTCAGGACATGATTATTATGTTCTTGTCGACACGTCGCGGAGGCGCATCACTGGGTGACATGATTCGTAAAGAGATGGGGCCGGTTGCCGGTTTCATCGGATTGATTGGAATTCTGGCAATCCTGATCATTCTGCTAGCTGTGCTGGGCATGATTGTGGTCAAAGCATTGGTGGGCAGTCCTTGGGGTGTATTCACACTCGCAACAACAATTCCTATTGCCTTGTTTATGGGCATTTATTTGCGTTACATCCGCCCGGGAAAGGTTGGAGAAATTTCAGTAATCGGATTTGGGTTACTGATTTTTGCTTTGATTTACGGACAAACTGTTGCGGCTCACCCTACCTGGGGTCCCATCTTTAATCTGGATGGCAAGACGTTGAC
>DITX01000205.1:4517-10282 GCA_002422225.1 Gammaproteobacteria bacterium UBA6173 | reverse complement strand
GGTACTACACCCAAAATGATCGACAATGAATCGCACATTCGCCCGATTGGTTATGGCGCAATGTTGACTGAGTCCTTTGTTGCGATCATGGCTTTGGTCGCTGCCTGCGTGCTTGAGCCTGGGGTGTATTTTGCGCTCAATAGTGGTCCGGGTGTCATTGGTACAACGGTACAAAGCGCCGCTGAAACCATTAGCCAGTGGGGTTTTGTGGTGACGCCAGAGATGCTGGATCAATTGGCGTCCGACATGGGCGAGAGCACGATCCTGTCTCGTACAGGTGGCGCGCCAACGTTTGCGGTGGGTATGGCACATATCCTGTCACAGGCAATGGGGGGTACCGCGATGATGCCGTTCTGGTACCACTTTGCCATTCTGTTTGAAGCCTTGTTTATCCTGACCACAGTTGATGCCGGAACCCGCGTTTGTCGATTCCTCATGCAGGATCTGATGGGCATGGCTGTGCCAGCCATGAAAGATACCAATAACCATGTTGCGAGCTTGTTAGCGACAGCGATTGTGGTATCGGGTTGGGGCTACTTCCTGTATCAAGGCGTTTCTGATCCATTCGGCGGTATCAATACCTTGTGGGCGTTGTTTGGCATCTCCAATCAGATGCTGGCGGGCATTGCATTGATCCTTGCTACCGTTGCGCTGGTGCGTCTGGGTCGGGGCAAGTTGGCACTAGTGTCGGCCGTGCCTGCAGTTTGGGTATTGCTGATCACCATGTTTGCTGGCTGGCAGAAACTATTCAGTGAAATTCCTGCGATTGGTTTCCTGGCGCATGCCCGTGTGTTCACCGATGCTATTGAGCGGGGTGATGTACTTGCACCTGCGACCACTATGGCTCAGATGAATGCCGTAGTGTTTAATGATCGCATCGATGCATTTATGACTGGTTTCTTTATGGTTGTTGTTGTGGTGATGGCGGTACTGGCGGGGGTCGCCATTCGTAAAGCATTAAACGGTCCGCAATTATCTGAAGAAAAACTGCTTGAGGAGTATGTAGCATGATAGAACACGCAGAACCTCGCACAATATCAGTGCGTCCGGGTCGCACACTTGCGACCTTGCGACGCGGGATGGAACTGACGGGTCAGACCTTAAAGCTGATGATTGGAGTGGGTGACTATGATGCTTATGTCAAACATATGCAGGAGCATCATGCCGATGCGCCAGTAATGGATTACAAGCACTGGTATCGAAACAGGGTAGATGCACGTTATGGGGCTGGTAAGGATGGCGCGATGAAGCGCTGTCCCTGTTGACTGAGTATGTGCTCTTTCTTTAGCTCTTAATACGTGGTCAGCGGGGATGTTGTCATGTGCCCTACGCTGAACGTTCTTCATCGCGGAGGGTTAACACTTGGTAGCCGTCGGCGGTGACAGCGATGGTGTGTTCCCACTGTGCGGAGAGTTTTTTGTCGCGTGTGACAACTGTCCAGCCGTCGCGTTTGGTTTTTATTTTTGCGCTGCCTTGGTTGATTATGGGTTCGATAGTGAAGGTCATGCCTTCTTTGAATGCGAGACCGCGGCTTGGTTCACTGTAATGGAGTACTGCGGGCTCTTTGTGCATCTGCCGGCCTATGCCGTGACCACAATATTCACGCATCACTGAGTAACCGTTGATTCTGGCATGTTGCTGAATTGCGTGACCAATGTCGCCCAGGGTTGCGCCGGTTTTGACGTGAGGGTCCAGATATGCAAAAACCGACGCCAGCAAGCGGCCGGACTCGCGCATCAGGGCAAGTTCTTCTTGCGTTTTCAATTTTACATCGGCCATCAGTCAGCAATCTCTTCTTGCAATAGACTTGTTCTGACATCGGCCCGCTCCAACTCGCGTTTCAGTATTTGCTGGTAGCTCATGCTGGGGTTGGTTTCAGCCAACATGCCAACTTTGATCCAGAACTCAGCCTGGGCGTTGATGGACCTGACCATGGTTGAGCTGGCTTTGCGGATTTCTTCGTGAAGTTCGTCGCTGATTTTGACAATGCCCATGGGCACCTCGATATATGATTTGTATATGAAGCATATATCGGAGTGGGCTTGGTGTGAAGTCAGTTGCTTCATAGCACTCCGGACTATCAGGTCCACCACAAGCCAGTCGTTCCTCACAACGACGCTTCGCGTCTTATCGTTGTTCGCTCACGGCTGGCTAGTAGCGGCCCTGATGTTCTTTGCATCTCACCGTCTTTTTCAGCGCACGGAATATTTGGTAAATGCGCCGCCTGCCTGCGTCAAGGAGCTGGGGCCTTCGGCGGCATAGACGTTGCCATCGGCATCGACCGCAACACCTTCGCCGGCGACGCCTTGGTAGATTCGATCTTCGCGTTCAAAGGGTGGAATAAAACCGGTGACGTGATCATGATCAATGTGGCCGATACGTATGCCATTGCGCCAGCCAACATGGTTGGTCGGGCTGGATTCGGAGTCAATGGCATATAAGATGTCGCCATCCGTGATAAACAACCCGCTGATGCGGCTGAAGGCATAACGTGAGTCGAGATAGTTTCCTTCCTGGTCAAAAATTTCAATGCGATGATTGCCGCGGTCGGCCACCCACAGGCGCCCTTGAGAATCAAACTCGAGCGCGTGCGGTGTGCGGAATTCACCGTGTCTGACTCCGATCTGTCCCCACTGTTTGATGAAAGTACCATCGGGTGCGAACTTCATCACGCGTGCGGTTAGTCCTGCCGCGCGTCCTTCCGCCATCGCCTGGTTGGTGGTCATCCCTTGGCCGCTATGACCGTCTGAGACATAAATGCTGCCGTCGGGACCTACAATCACGTCGTTAGGTTGATTAAAGTGAGCGCCATCGTTGCCAACTTTCCCGGGCGTCCCCAGGCTGAGTAGCAGCTCACCGCTTGGGCTGAACTTGTGAACTTGTTGACCTTTGGTTTCATCAGCGTTGGTGGCGAAGTCGGTCACCCAGACATTGCCTTCATCATCCACATATATGCCGTGTGGTGTGACCATGATGCCGCCACCAAAATTGGCCAGGACTGCACCGGTATTACGGTCAAATTTAAAAATGGGATCTATGGGGTTGGTGTCGCAGGTCACTGGAACGCCAGCACCAAAACTACCAGCACCGCAGCGCTCATACGCCCAGATGTGACCATCAAATGGATCAATATCGACACCGGCGGAGGAGCCCCAGACCCGACCTTCGGGCAATTCTCCCCAGTTCTGAGTGATGACAGGATTCGGATTGGCAATGCCGTCACCCGTGATGAAATTTCCCGGAAGAGTCGATTCTGTTGCTGTTGCTGCAGCAGGTGGCAAAGTGCTGGTCCTTACATTGTTTGCAGGTTCAGAGCATGCAGTAAACAAAGCAATCAGTGATGTGGCAGCAAAGATTTTTCTAGCGGATACCGGGCGAGTCGATTTAATGCTCATAGATGTGGCTCCATTATTGTTATTGACCAAGGCGAGCATCTCAGTCATTGCGGTTGCTGTCAACTTATGAGCGCTGTCTCGATAGTTATAATCTATCAAAAAGTATTATTTAATAGTTCAAGCGTTGTCATGAAGTTGATGTATAGTCAGTCTTGAATGATTGAGAGATCGATAAGAACACTCATCACCTGTATTAATGGAGATCAATATGGATACAAAAAAAAGCAATAGCGCCGGCAAGTGCCCGGTGATGCACGGATCCAACACCAAGCTCGGTGGGCAGGCAGCAACCAACAAGAGTTGGTGGCCGAATCAGCTGAACCTTGGCATTCTTCATCAGCACTCACCGAAGTCCAGCCCGCTGGGTGACGACTTCAACTATGCAGCAGAATTCAAAAAGCTGGATTTGGCAGCGGTCAAAAAAGACCTTGAAGCTCTGTTGACTGATTCCCAGGATTGGTGGCCAGCAGATTATGGTCATTATGGCCCCTTGATGATTCGAATGGCGTGGCACAGCGCAGGCACCTACCGAACAGGGGATGGCCGTGGTGGCGCGGGTACAGGTAATCAGCGATTTGCGCCACTGAACAGCTGGCCCGATAACGGTAACCTCGATAAAGCCCGGCGTTTGCTGTGGCCAATTAAACAGAAATATGGCAACAAACTGTCCTGGGCGGATCTGTTTGTACTGACCGGTAACGTGGCGCTGGAATCAATGGGCTTTAAGACGTTTGGTTTTGCAGGCGGTCGTGCGGATATTTTCCAACCGGAAGAGGATATCTACTGGGGCGCCGAAGACACATGGTTGGGTAATGACCGCTACAGTGGTGAGCGCAATCTGGAGAACCCATTGGCAGCTGTGCAGATGGGTTTAATTTATGTCAATCCAGAAGGTCCGGATGGTAATCCCGATCCATTGCTATCGGCTAAAGACATACGCGAAACGTTTGCACGTATGGCCATGAATGACTACGAAACGGTTGCTCTGACCGCTGGCGGTCATACCTTCGGCAAAGCCCATGGTGCCGGTGATCCCGCTCATGTTGGGCCAGAGCCTGAGGCGGCTCCTATGGAGAACATGGGTCTGGGCTGGATAAGCACCTATAAGAGCGGTAAAGGCCGCGACACGATTACCAGCGGCGTGGACGGGGCCTGGACGCCAACGCCTATAAAATGGGACATGAGTTACTTTGACGTCTTGCTTGGTTATGACTGGGAGTTGAGCAAGAGTCCGGCAGGCGCGCAGCAATGGGTGCCTAAAGGCTTGGCTGCCAAGGATCATGCACCTGACGCAGAAGATCCTTCTATCAAAGTGGGCATCATGATGACCACGGCTGATATGGCCATGCGTGAAGATCCTGAGTACCGCAAAATTTCTGAACACTTTCACAAGAATCCCGATGAGTTTGCCGACGCGTTTGCGCGCGCATGGTTCAAACTGACCCATCGTGATATGGGACCAAAGTCTCGATACCTGGGGCCGGAGGTGCCAGCAGAGGACTTGATCTGGCAAGATCCCGTGCCCGCCCTTGATCACGAACTGGTCAGTGCCGACGATATTGCTGAGTTAAAAACTAGGATACTGGCGAGTGGTCTGACAGTATCGGAGCTGGTCTATACCGCATGGTCGTCAGCCTCTACTTTCCGTGGGTCTGATATGCGTGGTGGTGCCAATGGTGCCCGCATCCGTCTTGCGCCACAAAAGGACTGGGATGTTAATCAGCCTGATCAGTTGGCCAAGGTCCTCAACACCCTGGAAAACATTCAGAGCGCGTTTAATAACGCGCAATCCGGCAATAAAAAGGTTTCGATGGCAGACCTGATCGTACTGGGTGGTTGTGCCGCTGTTGAAAAAGCCGCCAGCGATGCAGGACAGCCGGTGGGTGTGTCGTTTGTGCCAGGTCGCACGGACACCACACAAGCACTGACCGACGTAGAATCTTTTGCTCCGCTTAAACCGGAGGCCGACGGATTCCGCAATTATCGACGCACTGCGTTCACAGTCTCTGACGAGGAAATGTTGGTCGATAAAGCGCAGCTTTTACAGTTGAGCGCGCCTGAAATGGCTGTGTTGGTAGGAGGCTTGCGTGTATTGGGTGCAAACTACAATAATGCGCAACACGGCATGTTCACAAACACACCGGGCTGTTTGACCAATGACTTTTTTGTGAACCTTGTAGACATCGATACAGTCTGGAAACCCGTGGATGCCGATGCATATGTGTTTGAAGGCCGAGACCGCACATCGGGCGACACAAAGTGGACTGCCACCCGTGTGGATCTGGTTTTTGGGTCCAACTCGCAACTGCGTGCAATTGCAGAAGTGTATGCGCAGAGCGATGCCAAACAAAAGTTTGTTAATGACTTTGT
>DITX01000205.1:3920-4500 GCA_002422225.1 Gammaproteobacteria bacterium UBA6173 | reverse complement strand
GATTTGTGGCTTTGCCCGGCCCATGGTAAGCACTTTGGCTCAGTGCTATATTGTTAGCCCCAACTGGAGGAATTATTTATGGCCAAAGAACAGAAAAGTGTTAAAGAAACCAAGAAAAAGCCGTTGCTGAGTCCAAAGGAGAAAAAGGCAGCAAAAAAGGAAAAACAAAACAACAAGAGCTGATGCCAGTAATTCTTTGATCCTTTGAGAGAACACGGGCCTTGACCCACGTGAGGTTCAGGCCCGTGTGTTTCTTTGTTAGTCGTACCAGCACAGAGCCCAGCATTCCAGCCAAGTCGCATTTCCCAATTTGACAACATATGAATCGACGTAAACTCCATCGACTGACGGGCATTTTGTTGCTGTTACCATTCATGGCCTGGGCATCAACGGCAGTTTTTTTCCTTGTGCGGCCTGCGTATGAACAAGCGTACGAGCAGTTGGTGGTGCGTCAGTTACCCCTGACTGATCCCTATACCATTGTGCCTGCAGCTGAGTGGGAAGAGTTCCGCTTGTTTCGCACGGTATTGGGTGATCACTTGATGGTGCGTGAGGCAAAGCGCTGGCAGCACTTGAATGC
>DITX01000205.1:0-3783 GCA_002422225.1 Gammaproteobacteria bacterium UBA6173 | reverse complement strand
TATGACATCCATTACTTGCGCTGGACGGGGTATCGCCCGTTTGACGATGTGTTTGGACTGTTCGGGTTATTCTTGCTGATGTACATGACGTATAGTGGTGCACGCATGGCGTTCTGGCGAAAGTAATTTGCTGCCGCACTGCGGCAGTATGTGAAGCCACACTGGTTTTTATTACGGAGAATCCACATGTCCACATTCCGCACCATGCTCGCCTGTCTGCTGGGTTTTATACTGACTCTGAGAGTTGTGCCCGCTTGGTCCGCTGAGCCGCCCGAGACCATCCTCGTCAGCAGCCGGGCTTTCGAACACAATACCAATATCCCGCTGCGCTATTCGGCGTATGGCGAGGGCATCACTCCCGATATTTCCTGGCGTAATCTACCGGAAGGCACCCGTCAGCTCGCATTGATTCTGGATGATCCGGTGTTCGGGTTTCAACCCTTCGTGCACTGGGTGGCGTACAACATCCCGGCTACCGCCACCGGCCTGCCCGAAGCATTGTCCGCCGATGCCATCGTGCACCACCCCGGATTGGAGGGCATGATCAATGGTGCCAATGGCACGCGCCGTACCGGCTACTTTGGGCCGCGCCCACCTGCCGATGGCAAGGTGCATACTTACAACTTTCGCATCTATGCGCTGGACTACGAATTGAACCTTCCCGATGGCTACAACAAGCAGAGTTTGCTGCAGGCGATGGAAGGGCACATTTTGGCGACAGGGCTTCTTACCGGGCTTTACCAGTACACAGAATAACTAACCGCCGGAGCAACGAGTATGAACAAGAAGAATAACGACGCATGCACAGAATTCATGCAGGAAACATCGCTATCTCGCCGCAACCTGCTGAAAGGGGTCGGTTTGACAGGCGCAGCACTGATCACCGGGGCAAGCAGTTCCGCTATCGCTCAGTCGTCCCTGCCGCAGCCGAGCCCCGCGCGCATTCCTGTCACTGAAGCTTTCGAGACGCTCACCGCAGCTGAGAGCGCGGCACTTGACGCCTTCGCCTCCCGCATCTTGCCCAATGATGACGGCACACCAGGTGCTCATGAAGCGCGCGCCGTGCACTACATCGATCGTGGATTAGCTGGCGCAATGGCCGCTTCACGTGAACTTTACGCGACGGGTCTGGCAGCGCTGGATGCGCATGCGATGGAAGTGGGCAATACACCATTTCACCTGCTGTCAACCAGCGCGCAGGACGATATCATCGACGCGATGACCCGCAACGCCATCCCGGACTTTGCCATGCTGAACTTGGGCTTCTTCAACACGGTCCGCACACACACCATTGACGGTACGTTCAGCGATCCCTATTACGGGGGCAACCGTGACTTCGTGGGCTGGGACATGATCGGCTATCCGGGTGTCCGCGCGGGGTCGAGTCAGGAAGATGTCCGCCAGGGCCGCGCGCTGGCACCCAGCCGACAATCTGCCTACGACATGCCAACCTATACCAAGAATCCGGCGGGTCCTGCATCTGCTCGAAGCGGAGGTGCAACTCATGGCCAATGAAAACGCGCGCACCGATGTCGTAGTGATTGGCCTAGGCGCAGTGGGCGGTGTCGCGGTTCTGCCGCTTGTCAGCGCTGGCCTGAATGTCATTGGCCTAGAAGCCGGTGGCTGGATGACAACACGCGACTTCGCACCCGATGAAGTGCGTAACAACCTGCGCGACTGGCCGCAGGCTGTTCCTAAAGCCAAGAGTGAAATTCCCACCTCGCGCGCCAACATCAACTTTGAGGCAGTACAAGGGGGTGGGCATCCCATGATGAACGGCGTGGGGGGTACCACCTTGCATTATTGGGCGCAGAGCTGGCGTCTCAATCCATGGGATTTCAAGACGGTGAGCGAGACCACGCGCCGCTATGGTGCCCATCGCATTCCTTTGGATTCCACTGTTGAGGATTGGCCGATCAGCTACGAAGATCTGGAACCCTATTACGACACCGTGGAATACGCACTGGGTGTCTCGGGCAACGCAGGCAATATCAACGGCACGCTGCAGCCCAATGGCAACCGATTTGAAGGTGCTCGCGCACGAGCCTATCCGATGCCGGGGCTGCGCAGTTCAGTATTTACCGATCTGATGAGTGACGCCGCACGGCAGCTTGGTTGGCATCCGTTTCAGGGGCCTGCGGCGATCAATACTGAGGTTTACGGGGATCGCCCCGGCTGTCTGTATCACGGGTTCTGCGACCGGGGTGGGTGTCACGTGGCAGCCAAGAGTTCGACAGCGGTCACCACCATTCCCGAGGCGTTGAAGTCCGGGCGTCTGAAAGTGATCACCCATGCGCGCGTGCTGCGCATCGTCAATGACGCCAATGGGCGCGCCACGGGTGTGGAATATTTAATGGGCAATCAGGTGATGTTCCAACCGGCCGATGCGGTGTTACTTGCCAGCCACACCTACGAGAACTGCCGCCTGCTGCTGTTGTCGAAGTCGCGTCAGTTCCCCAACGGGCTAGCCAACAACAGCGGACAGGTGGGGGAGCATTATCTCAGTCATCATCAAGTGGCTCCGGTTACCGCGCTGTTCCCCCGGAACCTGCATAACTGGTATGGGCTGCCCGCACAGGGAGTTGCCATCGACGAATGGGCCGATGACAACTTCGATCACAGCGACCTGGATTTCATCGGTGGTGGCAATCTGTGGGTGCATACGGATCGCAAGCCGATCTCAGCGGCGAAGATGTCCACCTTCGATCAGGTGCCCAACTGGGGCGCGCAATGGAAAGCGTTCATCAGCGAGAACGCGGACCGTACCAACACTTCCTACACTCAGAAAACCACATTGCCGTACCGGGGCAATCGCTTGGATCTGGATCCGCTGATAAAAGACAAACTCGGCTTCCCTGTTATTCGCATTACTGCCGAGTATCGCGAGAATGAGCTGCGTATTGCTGCGTTCACGCAGGATCGCATGGAAGAATGGTACAGGGCGGCGGGAGCAACGCAGATAATCCGCGCCGGACTCGGTGGTGCGATGGGGCTCTCAACACACGCCTATGGTGGTACGCGCATGGGTGACAATCCGCAGACCAATGTAACCAATCGCTTCGGGTTTGCACACGAGGTGAAGAACCTGGGCGTGCTCGGCGCCTCCGTGATGGGCACCAGCGGCGCCAGGAATCCCACGCTCACTGCGCAGGCGCTGGCGTGGCGAACAGCCGAGTATCTTGCGCAGAACTGGGATACGCTGAC
Source organism: Gammaproteobacteria bacterium UBA6173 (assembly GCA_002422225.1). Taxonomy (GTDB): domain Bacteria; phylum Pseudomonadota; class Gammaproteobacteria; order Pseudomonadales; family Pseudohongiellaceae; genus Pseudohongiella. Next base: position 579 of record DITX01000205.1, on the reverse strand, counting down.
GCGCTAGCTTTGATAATTGGGTGGGCAGCCTTTGCTGCGCTGCCCCCCCCATTCTCTTTTTCCATCAAAACTCAAGTAGATCTTGGCCCCTAAAGTGCTCCGATGAATGCTGGCCTTTTGGTGCAGCCATGGACTCGATCATATAGAAATCTGGCTCATACTCGATATTTCGCCATTCATAGAATTCGGGTTTTTCGATCTCTTCATATTCAACCACCAGCATCGAGCCTCCGTGCTCTTTGCCGTTGTTGGTTGTGTGATGATCAATATGATCATGTGTCATCCATATGCCTGGATTGTTCATGTGCACAATCACGTCGTAACGTTCACCCGGTTGCATGGCGACCACATCAGCTTCATACGGGTGGCTTAGTGCTTTTCCGTCCTTATGTGTGACAAGCATATCGTGGCCGTGCAAATGAAAAGCGACCGGAATGGTAGCTGCGTACAGCCGCATACGTAGCACGTCACCTTCTTTCACGCGCAAAGGCTGGGTCATTGGAAAGGATTTGCCGTTGATTGAGAAGTAGTTGATAACCTGCCCGGGATGACCGCCTTCCCCATAGTTGTCAGCGACCT
>DITX01000003.1 GCA_002422225.1 Gammaproteobacteria bacterium UBA6173 | reverse complement strand
CGCAGCTGTCCTTGGTCGCGGTGACTGAGGGCAGCAACGGCGTTGATATTGTTGCTCAGGTCACCACCCCAGATGGCAGAAATTTCGCGATCGTGGAAGTCGCCGCGGGTATCACGCTCCTCGTAATACTCCATGCTAACGCCATCATAGCTGGTGTAGGGAATGACGTTGACCACACCGGCCACCGCATCGGTGCCATAAAGGGCGGCTGCACCGTCGGTCACAATGTCGATGCGCTGGGTGGCAATGCCGGGCAGCAACATCTGGACGTTGGCAGAGGGCACGCGCTTGCCGTCCATGAGCTGCAGCGTGGCGCGCTGACCGAGGCCACGCAGGTTGAAGCCGGCAGACTGGTCGCTGACCCCCTGGATGCCGCTGGTAACGCCGGTGCCGGCATTAAAGGTCAGGTTCTGCACCACCTGGGCCATGTTGACGGTACCTTCGGCCTGCAAGTCTTCGGCACTCATCTGGGTGATGGGCGAGGCGGCCGTAAAACCTTCACTGCGACGGATAAAGCTGCCCGTAACAATAACCTCTTCCATCAACGCAGGATCGTCGATAGCGCCAGACTGTTGGGCAAGAGCGGCTGTTGGCAGGGAGAGCACGGCACCAATGGACAAGGTGAGCAGTTTTTTGTTGAGACGGCGCGGGGTGCCGCCCGGGCAGGCAATAGCTGAGACAGGTAATAACATGTGAATTCTCCGAGATGTTTTGTTTTAATTATCTCCGGACTACTAGGAATGCGCGGCACACAAAGAACGAGCGGCGCGGTTCCTCCTCGGGGTTCTGATTCTAACCAGAGTGTCGAGGGATTGCCACTGTTTGTGGCAAATTGATCAGGGCCGTATTTCCAGCATCGGCTCAATCAGATTGTCAACGCCGACCAGTGCCAGGGTCAGCAGCAATGCCCAGTCGTTGCATCTGCTGTCTGGATCTGGGCCGATGCGCCTTGCACCACGGGTGGAAGCGGAAACCGATCAACATGTCACCCGTAGCATCCGGCCCTAGAGAGTGCAGGTGAACCGAATTAGACACAACGTAGGGGTTGGCGTGCAACAGACTTCCATCATCCGGATCCAAGACATCCGGTTTACGGGCAATTTCGTGTACTGGCCAGCAGCCTGTCGGACTTAACCTAACAGCATAGAAGTGAGATAATCAAAACCACACTGACAATGAGCAGGATGCGTTTACCGGGTACAAAAAAGGGGCAAATGTCATATCACCACTTTAACTGATGTCTGTTAGCTCCAAGTCCGACAGGCTGATAGGCGTTTTTATTAATCGCAACTGCTGACTAGGAATTGAGTTATGGGTTTTAAGGATCTGCTGAAAATAATGATCGCCAAAGAAGGCTCGGATTTATTTCTGACAGCCGATGCCCCACCCAGTATTAAAGCCTTTGGGCACATGGTACCTCTGGGCAGTCAGGTGTTGCCCGCAGGCACGGTCGAAAAAATTGCCGCCCAGTTAATGACCCCTGACCAGGCACGCGCTTTTGAAAAGGATCCAGAGCTAAATATCGCATTATCCGAGCCTGATGTAGGTCGTTTTCGAATCAATATCTTTAAACAGCGCGGTCAACTTGCCATGGTGGCCCGCCATATCAAAACCGATATACCCAGCTGTGATCAACTGGGCTTGCCGGACACACTCAAGAACCTCGTCATGAGTAAACGTGGTCTGGTCATGTTTGTGGGGGGGACTGGTTCAGGTAAATCCACGTCGCTGGCGGCGTTAATTGATTACAGAAACCAGAACAGTGATGGTCACATCATCACGGTGGAAGATCCCATCGAATTTATACATCCACACAAAAAATCGATTGTCAGTCAACGCGAAGTGGGTGTTGATACAGCCAGTTACGAAGCCGCACTTAAAAATACACTGCGCCAGGCGCCGGATGTGATTTTGATTGGCGAAATTCGCAGCCAGGACACCATGGAGCACGCTTTGGCGTTTGCTGAAACCGGCCACTTGTGTCTATCCACCTTGCACGCCAACAATGCCAATCAGGCACTTGATCGTATCATCAATTTTTTTCCAGAAGAGCGCCACAAACAGCTGTTTCTTGATCTGTCTCTGAACCTGCGAGGTCTGGTATCCCAACGCTTGATTCCCTCAGTAGATGGCCGTCGTGCTGCTGCTTTTGAAATTTTGCTGGGCACCCCACGCGTGTGTGATCTGGTCAAACAAGGCAAAGTTGATGAAATTAAAGAAGTGATGGAAAAATCTGAAGATCAAGGCATGCAAACCTTTGATTCCGCCCTGTACTCGCTGTTTAGACAAGGTCGCATCACTGAAGAAGAAGCATTAAAGAATGCAGATTCCCGCAACAATCTTCGACTGAGAATTCAATTATCTGAAGGCAAAACGCCAGAACCTGCTGATGAATTTGCAGGTCTGGCGCTCAGACCAAAGGACTGATTTTATAACTCGCGGGCAATCAGTAACTTCATGATCTCGTTGCTGCCGCCGTAAATTTTCTGGATGCGGGCGTCGATATACATTTTGGCGATCGGGTATTCCATCATGTATCCGTAACCGCCAAAAAACTGCAGGCATTCATCCACAATTTCGCATTGTTTTTGAGTGGTCCACCACTTGGCCATGGCTGCCGTAGAGGCATCGAGCTTGCCTTCCAGTAACTTCATGGCACAGTCATCCACAAAAACTCTGGCAATCCGGGCCTCAGTCAAGCGCTCAGCCAGTCTAAATTGGGTGTTCTGAAAATCCAGAATACGTTTGCCAAATGCTTTACGTTCCCTTACATACTCACGTGTATATTCAAGTGCGCGCTCAATTGCTACGCAGGCACTGACAGCAATAATCAGTCGCTCTTGAGGCAATTGTTCCATCAATTGCACAAAGCCCAGACCTTCCTGACTGCCGAGCAGATTCTCCACAGGAACCCGTACATCATCAAAAAACACCTCTGAGGTGTCCTGCGCTTTTAAACCGATTTTTTCGAGGTTACGGCCGCGTACAAATCCCCCATGACCTTCGACTGTTTCAGTTTCTACCATAAGCAACGATACGCCTTTAGAACCCGCGCCAGGGTCGGTTTTCACCACAACACAAATAAGATTGGCCAATTGGCCATTGGTTAAAAATGTTTTCTGACCGCTGATGCGATAGGTGGAGTCGGTTTTTTTAGCCTGTGTGTTGATTGCCTGCAGATCTGAACCCGTACCGGGTTCGGTCATGGCGATTGCACCAACTAGTTCTCCACTCGCCATGCGTGGGAGCCATTTTTGCTTCTGCTGTTCTGATCCGTAATTGAGAATATAATGCGCCACAATACCCGAGTGTACTGAGTTACCAATACCTGTAATCCCGGCGCGTGCCATTTCCTCTTCGATCACCATTTCATGGCGAAAATCTCCGCCACCACCACCATATTCAGCAGGGATTGAAGCGCATAAAATTCCAGCCTCTCCTGCTTTAGTCCACGCATTTCTGTCGACTATTCCCTGCTCGTCCCAGCGCTTTACATGAGGGACAAATTCCTTCTGAAAAAACCGCGCAATGTGTTCGCGCATGATGCTGAGTTCTTCATTCATCCATGGTGGCGTGTGTGAGGTGTTTGCTGTTGAACCGTGTGTCATGCTGGAAAAGCTCCTGCCGAACTGAGTGTAAAATTCGTGATTTAACGCGCTGCCATGCGGATGCCTGCATCAAGTCGGATGACTTCGCCGTTCAGATAGGCGCAGCGAATGATGTGTACGGCCATATCGGCAAACTCTTCTGGCATGCCCATGCGTTTAGGAAACTGAATCATATCTAGCAGTGCGTCTTTAACCGGCTGCGGTGACGCCATAAGAAGTGGTGTAGCAAATATACCCGGTGCAACGGTCATCACCCGCACGCCATCGCGCGCGAGGTCACGCGCAATTGGTAATGTCATGGACGCGATTCCGCCCTTGGAGGCGCTGTAGGCCGCCTGCCCCATCTGGCCGTCATAAGCCGCGACAGATGCGACATTGATAATAACGCCACGCTCATTGTCCTCGTTTAAAGGCCCATTTTTAACCATGGCTGCTGCACACAAACGTAAAACATTAAACGTGCCGAGCAAATTGACCCTGATAACACGTGTGAATTGATCCATCGCCATCGGGCCATCCCGGCCAACTGTTTTAGCGGCAGCACCAATGCCCGCGCTATTGATGTTGATGTGCAGCGTGCCAAATGTGCTCAGTGTTTTTGCAATTGCAGCCTGTACCTGTTGCTCGTCACTGACATCGCCTGCAGCCCAGCTTGCCTGAGCACCCAATAGATTTGCCTGTTCCTGAACACGGATGGCATCCAGATCAAACATCATGACATTTGCGCCTTCGGCGATCAGGCGTTTGGCAGCGGCCAAACCCAGTCCGGATGCGGCTCCGGTGATGAATGCTGTTTTTTGTTGCAATTGCATGGTAAAAACCCCGTCAAATTCTTGTTATGAACGAATTCACAGAAACTGTGGTCAGCCGCAAGAATGGAAGAACAACACTATAAAATCAACCAGCAAAAGTCATTGTGACGGAAGCTTTATTATGGGGCCCCTGCAGGGATTCAAAATTATAGAAATGGCAGCTATTGGTCCCGTGCCTTTTTGTGGCATGTTGCTGTCCGATATGGGCGCGGATGTTGTGCGAATAGACCGTCAGGGGGCAATCAGTATGTTCCCGGACAATCCGGTAAACCGTGGCCGTCGCTCGATTGAAATGAATTTGAAGCTGGGCAGTGACCGTGAGNNTTGCCTTGTCATTAATTGCTAAAGCCGATGCCTTGATTGAAGGATACCGCCCAAGCGTCATGGAACGTCTTGGGCTTGGTCCTGACCTGTGCCTTCAGCGCAACCCTAAGCTGGTTTATGGACGCATGACCGGCTGGGGCC
>DITX01000154.1 GCA_002422225.1 Gammaproteobacteria bacterium UBA6173 | reverse complement strand
ACCAGCGCGTGGTATCTGGCAAACGCCGGCCACGAGGTGACCGTGATTGATCGCCAGCCCGGCCCGGCACTGGAAACCAGCTTTGCCAATGCCGGTATGATTTCCCCCGGTTACTCTGCGCCGTGGGCAGCGCCTGGCGTTCCCGTTAAAGCCATACAGTGGATGCTGGCCAAACACGCGCCTCTGGCTGTGCGACCGACCACTGACCTGTCACAGTACCGGTGGATGTGGCAGATGCTGATGCAGTGCAACAGCAACAGTTACTCAGTGAACAAATCACGCATGATGCGGCTGGCGGAATACAGCCGCGACTGCCTGATGGATCTTCGCCAGCACACCGGTTTGGACTACGAACACCGCGAACTGGGCACCTTGCAAGTGTTCAGAACCCAAAAACAGATGGATGCAGCCGCTAAAGACATTGCCGTGCTCAAGGAATGTGGCGTGCCGTTTGAAGTACTGGACCGCGCAGCCTGTATTGCCGTTGAGCCGGGCCTGGCCAACAGCGCTAATAAAATTGTGGGCGGCCTGCGTTTGCCGCGCGACGAAACCGGTGACTGCTACCTGTTTACGACGCGCCTGGCTCAGCAGTGTGAGGCGCTAGGCGTCAGGTTCCAATATGGTGTGGCGATGGATGAACTGCTCAGTGATGGCCAGCGCATCACCGGCGTACGTGTGGGTGAAAAGGCCATCACGGCCGACCGTTATGTGTTAGCGCTCGGCAGTTATTCACCGCACTTGCTGAAGCCGCTGGGCATTGATCTGCCGGTTTACCCGGTGAAGGGGTATTCCATGACTGCCACTGTCAGCGGCACCAGCCATGCACCGGTATCAACCATCATGGATGAAACCTACAAAATTGCGATTACGCGTTTTAATGACCGTATCCGTGTGGGGGGCATGGCAGAACTGGCCGGTTTTGACACCCGACTGCGCGATCGCCCGCTGGGCACCCTGCGCATGGTGCTGGACGATCTGTTCCCTAGTGCAGGCGACATCAAAAACGCCACATACTGGACCGGATTGCGTCCAATGACACCGGATGGCACGCCCGTCGTAGGCGCAACCAGACTGTCAAACCTGTACCTCAACACAGGCCATGGCACACTGGGCTGGACCATGTCCTGCGGATCGGCGAGCCTGCTGGCGGATCTGATGAGTGGTCGCAAAACTGCGATCAGCCCGGAAGGTTATGGCATCGATCGTTACGCATCTGGCAAGCGAGCAGGCAATGGATTTGATCCTGTGCCTGTGCATTAACACGGCTCACGGTCAGGCATCACCATAAGGTATCCACGGCGGATGTTGCGAGTAAATTGGCATCCGCTGTGACCAGTCTGCCGCGATAAAAGGCGGTTGTTGCAGCAATAATTCTGTCGGCCGGGTCGAGATTGACCGTGTCTGGCAGATCGACCGACAAAGCAGCAATAGCAGGCGTGATTGCCACCACTGTTATGTTCCTCGCCCGTAAATAAAGATCGATAAACCTTGCGACATCAGTATCAATTCGCAGACGGCCTTTTTTGACCAGCATGGCGATCTCCCAAAAGGAAATGTCGCAGACTAAAAGTCTGCGTGCTTGATCGGCCTCTTGAATCGCAACAGAGGCATTTGTGGTCAGTTTATTTTTCTGTAACGCATCCCAAATGATTGCGCAGGTATCCAGCACAATCATGAGGTTACGTCCCAGCGCTCACCTGACGGACTTACCACATCATAAATCTCTGCAGTCTCGGACAAAGTGCCCAACAATTGTTCTGCCTGCTCGCGAAGATTGACTGGCGGTGAAATGGTGGCGAGCACCCGACCGTGACTGGTGACGGTTATCAGCTCACCGGAATGGGCTTTCTCCATATACATTAATAGATTAGCCCTGAGTTCGCTTACGCTTACCGTTTGCATGGTCAAATTCTCCGCGGGAGTTGGTCACCAACCGTAGTGCTTAAAATGTAGGCAACAACACATTTTTGTACAAACAATTTGTACGTATTTATAGCAGTTATGTTGAGTGCTTGCCTCTTTTTTTTAATGCCGCGACAAAAGCCTGCCAGCAAGCACCTTACACGAGTGACTTAATGGCCTTCCATTCCGCATCGCTCACTGGCATCACCGACAGGCGACTGCCCTTTTGCACCAGCGACAAGTATTCCAGTTCAGGCATTAACTTCAGTTGATCGAGGCTAATGATCTGAGGAAATTTGCAGACAAAACCCATGTCGACAGCACTCCAGCGCGGATTGTCCTTTGCACTTTTGGCATCAAAATACACTGACGATTCGTCGAACTGTGCCGGATCCGGATAAGCCTCGCGCACAACTTTAACAATGCCGGCAATGCCAATGTGTTTGCAGCTGGAGTGATAAATAAAAATTTCATCCGCAATTTTCATATTGCGCAAAAAGTTACGCGCCTGATAGTTGCGAACACCTTCCCAAACGATGGGTTTATCAGGATTGTCAGCAAAATCATCGATGCCGCATTCTGAGGGTTCTGTTTTGGTTAACCATTTGGCCATCAGTCATTTCCTTCAAGCGATAACCGTTCTGAGCATCTGCACGGCCAGCGCAATGATCACAACGGCAAAATTAGAAACTATTCTATCTCCGCAAAAAAATCGATAACTGCTTTACCGACTTGCCCAGGCTTTCGACTGCTGCTTTGGGAGTGCACTGTAATAAAATGAATGGAGGGATCCAACCATGATTCTCGTAATTCTGACAACAATTTTTCGGAACCGTTGGCATCAAAAATATAGTGCATCATGTCTGGAGATAACCATGTCACGACTCTCTCAGGTTGTTCCACTGAGCGCTTTAACAAAAACAATTGATAGGTGGCAAATTCTGACCAATGTCTGGGAGGTTGCTGCAAAAGCACACGCCACCACGGTAGTTGATAGGTGCTCTCCAACCAACCAAGCATTGCTTTCAGTGTGGATACATGAATTAAAAAAGGTGTATCGAAATAGCTGTTATACATTCGGTTGTTTGATGATGCCACCTGCAACAATGCGCCGGCTTGCAATACCCAGTTGCGAGTTTTCCCTTCGAACTGGCTTAGTGGCTTAAAGCTGGAAAAGCAAACGATACCATCTTTGGAGAGGAGAGCTGTTAAATCTGCCGCAGGCGTCACAATTACATCGGAATCAATCACAAGCGCATAGTCTGTTTCAACCTGAGCTGCCATCGCCAGCTTAGAAATCTGCTGTATATGCCAGCCTGTATATCGTGACCAGTTTGGCCATCCGAGCACTCTGGTCATACTGCCAGACAATCGGGTTATATGCGGTCCAAACAACTTTTGATAATCACGCGCCTGCAAGCGCTTGTGTTCAACAATAGAAGGCAACACCTGACCTGTAGTAAGCAACAGCGTAACTTCAGCGTCTGAGGCTTCTGAAAATAAGCGCTTGAAAAGTTTAAAATCCTCAGACTGAACTATTGTGATGTGTCTTGTCGCAGATAGCTGCTTTTTTGCCAATGAGCTTAGCAACACGCGATAGTGATCCAGGTCACCTGACCAGGTAGTAGTAATCAGACTGACGGTTGAGTTTTGTGTCATTGATCCTTGCCCATCAGCTAATGTAGCAATGTAGAGAATTAAGCACTTTGTCTATCATTGGCTTGCAATTAAAGGACAGATATTGCTTAAACGATGACCGTTCTGAGCATCTGCACCGCCAGTGCAATGATCAAAGCGGCAAACAATTTTTTGAGCGTCGCCACCGGCAGTGTGTGCGCCAGTTTTGCGCCCAAGGGCGCTGAAAACAGACTGGCAGCCGCCATTGCCAGAACCGCCGGCCAATAAATAAAACCCAAGGTGTAAATCGGCAAACCCGCTGTGCCCCAGCCGTTAATCAGATACCCCAGCGCGCCCGCCAAGGCAATAGGCAAACCCACCGCAGCTGATGTGCCTATCGCGGTTTGCAGGCGAACATTGCACCAGGTCAGAAACGGGACTGTCATGGTGCCGCCACCAATTGCCACCAGCGCAGAAATACTACCGATGCAGCCACCGACCGCAGCCAAACCAATTGCTCCAGGCAACTGCCGTGACGGGCTGGGCTTGCGGTTCAGAATCATCTGCGCGGCGACATAACTCATAAAGAGGCAGAAAAAAATGGCCAACGGGCGCGGCGATAAAATCGCAGCCAGAAAAGTCGTAGCAAAAGTGCCAAGCAAAATGCCGGGGGCTAAGCCGCGTACCGCAGGCCATAACACCGCGCCATGGTTGTGATGGGCATGCAGACTGGCGAGCGAGGTAGGAATAATGGTGGCCATGGAGGTGCCCAGTGCCAGATGCACAATATAATCGGGCGCAAAACCCTGCGCGGCAAACATCACGGTCAGCACAGGCACCATAACAGCGCCACCACCAATGCCAAACAGGCCAGCTAAAAATCCAGTGACAACACCCAGCAGCACATAGGCTAATAACCACAGGTCAAGCATCATCACTCCCAGGTAGTTAGCAACTCTTTCCGCTGGGCGGCACAATCTCTCAAGTACAGATTTATCAAACTCTGGTAGGGAATGCCTTTTGACTCAGCCATCATTTTGAAATAATCAATGGTGTCCTCATCGATACGAATAGTGATTTGCTTCTTAAGCTTATTGGCGTAAGGGTTTTCTGAGGAGTTTGAAAAATCGTAAGACTTACGCATGTCTGAATGCCTCGTACTGCATACGCTCCTCATCTACNNAAAATTCGAAGCTGCTTTTATCTCACTCCATGAGAAACTGATTTCGTCCATACCTGCAGCATAATTACGTTGTAATTACATGTCAATCACGGCTCACATATTCCTGCGGTACTGGCCACCCACCTCAAAAAATGCATTGGTGATCTGGCCAAGCGAGCAATACTGCACAGCGTCCATCAGCACTTCAAACACGTTCTGATCATGGATGGCTGCTTGTTTCAGTCGCTCAATGGCGCGCTCTGATTCGGATTGATGACGCTGGTGAAAGTCACGCAATCGTCGGATCTGGTTTTGTTTTTCGTCATCGGTGGAGCGTGCCAACGCGATGGAGAATTCGCCGTCATTGCCATCGCCGTGGGGATTGAGGTAGGTATTCACGCCCACTATCGGCAATGAGCCGTCGTGCTTTTTGTGTTCATAGTACATGGACTCATCCTGAATCCGGCCACGCTGATAACCGGTTTCCATCGCACCCAACACACCACCGCGCTCGGCGATGCGCTCAAATTCCAGCATCACCGCTTCTTCAAGCAGATCCGTCAGTTCATCGATGATAAACGCGCCCTGATTGGGATTTTCGTTTTTGGATAGCCCCCATTCTTTGTTGATGATGAGTTGAATCGCCATCGCACGGCGCACGGATTCTTCAGTGGGGGTGGTCACCGCTTCATCGTATGCATTGGTGTGCAGACTGTTACAGTTGTCATAAATCGCGATCAAGGCCTGCAACGTGGTGCGGATATCGTTGAAGGACATCTCCTGTGCGTGCAAGGATCGCCCTGAGGTCTGAATGTGGTATTTGAGTTTCTGACTGCGCTCATTGGCACCGTATTTTTCGCGCATGCTTGTTGACCAGATGCGCCGCGCGACGCGGCCCAGCACAGTGTATTCAGGGTCCATACCGTTGGAGAAAAAGAATGACAGGTTCTGAGCAAAGTCATCAATGTGCATGCCACGTGCCAGCCAGGCTTCCACAAAAGTAAATCCATTGGAAAGCGTAAAAGCCAGTTGCGAAATCGGGTTAGCGCCGGCCTCGGCAATGTGATAACCCGAAATAGACACCGAATAAAAATTGCGTACTTTGTTGGCAATAAAATATTGCTGGATATCGCCCATCAGTTTCAGGCTAAATTCTGTGGAGAATATGCAGGTATTCTGCCCCTGATCCTCTTTCAGAATATCGGCCTGCACGGTGCCGCGCACGGACTCCAGTGTGTTTGCTTTTACCTGCATGGCTTCTGCGGCATCGGGTTCGCGCCCATGCTGTGCTTTAAACACAGCCATCTGCTGCGCAATCGCAGTATTCAGGAACATGGCCAGAATGGTGGGTGCCGGACCGTTGATGGTCATGGATACCGAGGTCGACGGATGGCATAAATCAAATCCATCGTATAAGGCCTTCATGTCGTCAAGAGTCGCAATTGACACACCGGAGTTGCCCACTTTGCCATAAATATCNNTCGGAGTGCTCTGACAAGGCTTTAAAACGACGATTGGTGCGGAAGGCATCACCTTCCCCAGCAAACATGCGTGTGGGATCTTCACCTTCACGTTTAAACGGGAATACACCAGCAGTATATGGAAAGCGCCCCGGCACGTTTTCCAGCATCAGCCAGCGCAACACATCACCGTGGTCGTTAAAACGCGGTAGTGCCACTTTGGGTACACGGGTGCCGGACATACTGGTCCAGGTCAATTCTGTGCGCATCTGTTTACCACGAATTTCAGTAATCAACTCATCTGCGACGTACTCAGCTTGCAGCTGCGGCCATTGCTCCAGCAAAGTTTTGCACTCACCATGCTGCAAAGACTCGCGCTGTTTGATCAAGGCCTGCACACTGTCGGCAACCTGACCACTTTTGTTTAACATCTGCGCTGTCGCCTGCAGTTGCTGTACTTCACGCGCCAGCACGGCCTGCTGTTCAACATGGCGACGGTAATTGCGCACGGTCTGCGCAATCTCTGCCAGATAGCGCTGTCGCTGTGCCGGCACAATGGCCGACTGACGGGTTGATGTGCGTGTTGAAACACGCGCGAGTTTGCCCTCAAAGGTTTTTAAACCTTTGTCACGCAGCACCGGCAGCAACCCCTGATACAAGGCACTGACACCATCATCGTTAAAACGTGAGGCAATAGAACCAAACACCGGCATAGCCTCAGTGGGTTTATCAAACGCCACACGATTGCGTTGCACCTGTTTGCTGACATCACGCAGCGCATCTTCGCCGCCTTTGCGATCATATTTGTTGATGGCGATCACATCGGCATAGTCCAACATATCGATTTTTTCAAGCTGACTGGCCGCGCCAAACTCAGGAGTCATCACATACAGCGAGGCATCCACATAAGGCACTATGCCGGCATCACCCTGCCCAATGCCGGGTGTCTCTACAATCACCAGATCAAAACCCGACACGCGCACCGCCGCGATAATATCGCGCATGTAGACCGGCACTTCAGTTTCAGAACGACGGGTTGCAATGGAGCGCATATACACTGAGGGATGATATATCGCGTTCATGCGCACGCGGTCACCCAGCAAAGCGCCACCGGTTCGGCGGCGGGTCGGATCAATCGCCAATACCGCAATTTTTAAAGTATCGCCACTGTCCTGACGAAAACGCAGGATCAGTTCATCAGTGAGTGATGATTTGCCGGCGCCGCCGGTACCGGTAATGCCCAATACAGGCACGTTGGCAGACACTTTTTGTGCCAGCGTATGCAACTGTTGTTTGCCGGCCTCATCCACCTGCGCATTTTCCAGCGCACTGATCAGCCGGGACAACTGCAAACGATCGCCGCCTGCAAGGTCGGCTGCGTGAGTGACCAGCGGCCCACGTGATCCGTTGGCAACCCGCTGCATGATGTCGTCAATCATGCCTTGCAGCCCCATGGTCTGACCATCTTCCGGCGAATACAGCCGGCTGACGCCATACGCATGTAACTCTTTTAATTCGCTGGGGATAATGACACCACCGCCGCCACCAAACACCTGAATATGGCCGGCGCCGCGCTCACGCAGCATATCCACCATGTATTTGAAGTATTCGATGTGCCCGCCCTGATACGAGCTGATGGCGATGGCCTGTGCATCCTCCTGCAAAGCAGCCTCCACCACTTCCTGCACAGAGCGGTTATGCGCCAGATGAATCACCTCAGCACCCGAAGCCTGCAGCATACGACGCATGATGTTAATGGCGGCATCATGGCCGTCAAACAGACTGGCTGCCGTTATAAAACGAGGGTAAAGCGCACTTTGAGGCTGGGCATGGGTGTCAGACGCAGAAGCGGCGGATGCCAGATCTGGCCGGATGGATACAACTGAGGACACGACTGACTCCCGGGCTCATCAAAAGCGCCAAAACCATAAATTGAACTGAATGCGATGCTGGATTATTATATTGACGTTAACGTCAACGTCAATCGAAGATCAGTCTATGTCAGATCTAACACAAATACTCAGTGACAGCTTCCTGCGCAGTAACGCGCTCGATCCACGCGACAACCATGGGCACAAGCTCTACACCATTTCTGAGTTGTCCAAAGAGTTTGATATCACGACCCGCGCCATTCGTTTCTACGAAAGCGAGGGCCTGTTAAATCCCGACCGTGACGGCCGTAACCGCCTGTACAGCCAGCGCGATCACACTCGTCTCAAACTCATCCTGCGCGGCAAGCGCCTGGGGTTTGCACTGGAAGAAATCCGCGAAATGTTTGAGCTGTATGATTCAGCGACCGGTGAACTGGCCCAGTTGAGACACGTGCTGGACAAAGTGGAAGCACGCAAACAGGTGTTGCGCCAGCAGATGGAAGATATTCAGCTCAGTCTGCATGAATTAAAAGAATTCGAGTCGCAGTGTCGTACCAGGCTCAGACAAATGCGTAGTAACCATTAAAGAGCCCGCTCTTATAGATCGCTTTACAGGAATAATTTTAAAAAATGAGCAAAGATTCAGTTGTGATTCTGGGTGGCGCGCGTACGCCTATTGGTGGATTTCAGGGTGTGTTCAGCAGTGTTACCGCACCGGCGCTGGGCGTCTTGGCCGCACATTCCGCGCTGGAACGCGCAGGTCTGCACCCCGACAAACCTGACAATGTCATTGATGATGTATTGATGGGCTGCGTATTACCGGCAGGGCTTGCTCAGGCACCGGCGCGTCAGGTTGCGTTGGGAGCCGGCTTGCCTGTGACAACGCCTTGCACCACCGTCAACAAGATGTGTGGTTCCGGCATGAAAACCGTGATGATGGGTGTAGATCAGATTCTGGCCGGCAGCGCTGATGCCATTCTAGCCGGCGGCATCGAAAACATGACTCAGGCTCCTTACCTGATTCCCAAAGCGCGTAGTGGACTGCGTCTTGGCCATGGTGAACTCAAAGATCACATGTTTCTGGACGGTCTCGAAGATGCCTACACCGGCCGACTGATGGGCAGTTTTGCGCAGGAAACCGCTGACAAACA
>DITX01000015.1 GCA_002422225.1 Gammaproteobacteria bacterium UBA6173 | reverse complement strand
AAGGGTCGGTCGGTCGCCCCGTTTGACCGTAGCATTGATTCTCATATCAGTCGCCTGCGCCGTAAGCTGCGAGACGACGCAAAACAACCCGAGATCATCAAAACGTCGTGGGGCAAGGGTTACATCTTCACGTTTGCTGTTGAGTCTGTGTAATGGTGCTGCCGGCAACACTCAGTAATCGCTTCCTCACTCTCAGAGCGAGAGCGCTGCTGGTGCTGACCGCCATTTTTACGATATCCCATTTGCTCAGTCTGATGGTGTATGAGTCTAATCGGCATAAAGTTGTCCTATTGACTGAGGCCGTGGATCTTGCTGACCGAATTATTGGCATTGTGGATCTTGCCGAGCGTTTTCCTCAGTCAGATCGTGCGCAGATCTTGGCCGCTGCGCAGACCCAATTCCTGTTTATGTATCCAGATGTTATCCAGTCTGCGGATGCCAGTTGTGAACAAAACGACTTTTCTAACCGGATCACAGAACGTTTAAATAGTTGGTTCACCCTGTATCCAGGATTGGATGCCAACGTGTGTGTGGTCGACGTGAGTACAGATCATCGTCTGGCAGACCCGTTGATTGGCTCAGTCTCTGGTTTGGATGCATTGGTGTATATCGATTTTCCAGATGGTGAGCAGGCAATATTTCGTGCGATTCTGCCAGAAGCGCAGTCCCTTTTTAGAGACATGATGCTGGTGTATTTCCTGTTGGTGGGTGTCGCAAGCCTGCTGGTTGGCTGGTACCTGATCAGCAAAGTGCTGACCCCGTTGGGGCAACTGGCCAACGCTGCCGATGTCATCGGCACCAATTTGGACGCCCCTGCGTTGGACGAGCGTGGCCCATCTGAGGTGGCAAGTGCCGCGCGGGCGTTTAACCGCATGCAAGCACGTTTGAAACGCCTTGTGCACGGGCAGACCGAAATGATGGGGGCAATTTCCCATGATTTACGCTCGGCAGCGACTCGGTTACAACTGCGCGCAGAGTTGTTGGATAACGAGCACGAACGCGAGGGTATGCTTAGGGTTGTCTCTGATATGCGACATATGATTGAGTCCGTGTTGGATTTTGTCAGGGGAGTTGAGCCAAACGAAAAATCGCGTCGCACCGATGTGATTGCCCTGCTGGAGAGCATGATCAGTGATCTGCAAGAAGAAGGGTATCCTCTGCAGTTTGACGCCCAAGAGCAAAGTGTCTTGATGACATGCAGGCCAGTCTCGCTGCGCCGCTGTTTTCAGAACCTTATTGATAATGCGATCAAATATGGCCAGGAAGCATGGGTCAGCTGCCAGGTCGAACCCGATTGCCTGCGGATTGTGGTAGAGGATCGCGGACCAGGTGTGGCGGAGAGTGAGTTGCAAAACATTCTCAGACCTTTTTACCGTCTTGATAGTTCGCGCAATCGCGACAGCGGTGGTATTGGGCTGGGTCTGGCCATCACTCAGAATATTGTGCAGCTACACGGAGGCAAGGTCGTGATCAGCAACCTGACGGGCACCCCGCACAGTGGTTTGCGGGTTGAGATCGTGTTGCCGCGGCCATGACAGCACGGTGGACATTGTTTTGCGCCATCATCGACAACTTCGGAGACATCGGGGTGTGTTGGCGGCTGGCGCGACAACTGAAGCAAGAGCATGCACTTGACCTTGAGTTGTGGGTGGACGATTGGCAAGCGCTATCAGTATTTCTAAAGGCGCAATTACCTGAATTGCATGATCAGGATGCTTGTCTGGACCGAGATACCCTGCTAGCTGACGGAGTCTTGGTGCGACGCTGGCACAATCCCTGGCAAGGCGCCGCGGCGCTGGATGATCATATTGCAAATTCCGACGTCATTATCGAAGCGTTTGGCTGTGAATTACCGGCTAGTGTGAAGCTCGCCTTGGGCAAGGTGCAAAAGCCAGTGTTATGGCTGAATCTGGAGTACCTCAGCGCTGAGCACTGGATCAAAGAATGTCATGGTTTGTCGTCGCCACAGCCGGTCTCCAAGCAAGTCAAAAAGCACTTCTTTTTTCCTGGCTTTGAGCAGGGGACGGGCGGACTGCTGCGCGAAGCAGATGTTCTTGAAAATCACATGCAATGGCAGCAACAACAGGCTGAATTGCGTCAGCAACGGCTGCAAACGACCGGGCTTGGCGCTAAAAATCAAGCCGACCACCTGCTGGTTTCCTTGTTCAGTTATGACACGCCAGCTTTGTCTGGTTGGTTAGATGCTCTGGCAGAGCAAACGCAGCCTGTTATCTGTTTTGTTCCCGAAGGCAAAAGTCTGATTGCGGTATCGCGCCATTTCGCGAGGCCGGAATTGGTCGCTGGCGATGTTGTCAGCGTAGGTGCCTTAAGCGTGACTGTGCTGCCGTTTCGTTCCCAGCATGACTATGATGAGTTGCTCAGCCTGTGTGACTTTAATATGGTGCGCGGTGAAGACTCGTTTGTACGTGCGCAATGGGCTGCCCAGCCCTTTATCTGGCATATTTACCCGCAGGACGATGGTGTACATATGCTCAAATTACAGGCATTTGAGCATTTATATCTTGATGGATTGGATACAGACGCTGCAAAAGCGTGGCGGGCATTCTCAAATGGCTGGAATCAGGGTGAAGATTGCCGTGAATTATGGCATTATCTGCGCCCTCAACTTTCGGGCTTGCAGTTGCATGGCCGGAAATGGCAGAAAAAACTGGCTGTAATGCCTGATTTGGCAACAGATCTGGTGAATTTTGAAACCCTTTTTAAATTGAGTGCTCACCCATGAAAACTGCACAAGAAATCAAACCCGGCCAGGTCATCATGATTGACGGGTCGCCCTGGAAAGTCCAGAAGAACGAGTTCAACCGCGCCGGCCGCAGTTCAGCCATCAACAAGATGAAGCTGAAGAACATCCTGAACGGCATGCAGACAGAAACCACATTCAAGTGTGACGACAAACTGGAATACATTGTTCTGGAACAGAAAGAAGTCACCTATTCCTACTTTGCTGATCCGATGTATGTGTTTGTGGATTCAGACTACGAACAGATCGAAATCGAAAAAGACGACCTTGAAAACGTTTTGATGTACATCGAAGACGGAATGGAAGATGTGTGTCAGGCCGTGTTCTACAACACCAAAGTCATCTCGGTAGACCTGCCCAAAACTATTGTTCGCCAGATTGCTTATACCGAACCGTCGGTGCGTGGTGATACCTCCGGCAAAGTGACCAAGGTTGCACGCCTGAACAATGGCCACGAGCTGCAAGTGTCTTCGTTCTGCGAAATCGGTGATTTTATCGAGATTGATACCCTGACGGGTGAATACAAGTCACGCGTCAAGCGCTGAGGTTTTGTGACATCTTGCCTGCGTCATTATGTCGCAGGCAAGATGTCCCTTTAGCGCGCATAATTCACGTGTACATATGGGTTATAGAGAGGGCGCGACCATGAAAAGATTATCAGCACTGATTTTAATGCCGTTGTTGCTGCTGTTTGCCGCGGCGGGCAACGCCGATGACTATTTGAAAACTATCAAAGAGTTTTCACTGACGGATCATCGTGGCGTCACCCATACCATGGAAGAGTATACCGACAAGGATTTTGTGGTGATGTACATCCACGGCTCCGGGTGTCCGATCGCGCGCTTGTCAGTGCCGACCTTCCTGTCTATCCGGGACGATTACCAGCCCAAAAATATTCAGTTCCTGATGCTCAACTCTTTTATTCAGGACGATATCCCGCGTATTGCGAAAGAAGCGGAAGANNTTGGGTGTAGAGCGTACGGCGGAAGTCTTTATCATTGACCCGCGCACCCGCAAAGTGCTGTTCCGTGGCCCGATTGATGATTCACTGGGATATGAAACCCAGCGCGTGAACACCGAGCACAACTACCTGCGTGATGCACTGGATACGGTGATGGCGGGTGGTACGGTAGATATCAACGACATCCCTGATTCCAAAGGCTGTCTGGTTGGCTTTTTCCTGAGCTGAGCAATGTTCTCCTGTGGTTATTGAGCGTCGGTCGAGCGCACAATAACCCCGGGACGTGCACCCGGCATGGCCAGCGAATTACATACTGCAGTCACCACCAAATTCATTGCCGCCTCCACAATACGTGTGGTGCTGCAGCTGAATGTGAATGCCGTCGGGGTCAGAAAAATACACTTCTGGTGTGCCACCGGGTGCGCCACCACGTTCCGGCATGCGTCGGCTCACCCAGTGTTGAAGTGGCGTTGCGGGCTGTCCTTCCACACGAGGTGTCAGACCATAATCCGTCAAGCGTTGCAGCACGGACGCTTCAGTAAAATCTTCCATGTTCAGGCTCGCATGATCGATGCGCCCCGGTTGTGCTGGCTTGCCTGGCTGGGTGCCGCCGACAAACATCAAAAACTGGTTGCCGTCATCGATACCCAGAACCGGGAAGGTGCCCTGAAAGGCCTGATTCTCGATACCAAAGAGCTTTCGATAAAAGTCGTTACTGAGTTCAAAGTTAGCGACATACGTTGTCATATGATTGATTTCGCGCAGACGGATCAACCCGGGGCCTGGTGCGGGCTCAGGCGTACAGCGTTGGTCTCCGCGACCACAGGCGGTGATGGCTGACAGTTGAAACACCACGCCATCCCGGTCAGCCACAAACAGTTCATGGTTATCTGCCAGCATGGTATCGCTCTCGCCAGGCATGCGCTCAAGCCAACTGTGCATGGCTCTGTTCATGGCGGGAGTCTGGTTGGTCATACTATCAACCGTGCGATTGATGCCATGTTCAGCCAAGCGGGCTTGCAAACGGTAACGATCTGCATCAACCGCGCTCAATCCAAAATGGCTGATATGCGGTTGTTCACCTGGACGCGTCGGGGCAAGGGTAAAGTATTGAGGGCCGTCACCCACCTGAAGCGCCACCCGATCACCCACTCGCGATAATACTGCACTGCCAAACAGGCCCTGATAAAACGCCAGCGAACGCTCAACATCACTGACCCGCAAGCCAAAATTGTGATAACCGTGCACCGGAATTGAGGCCGCCGTCGTTTGCTGGGCGACGCTGCGCATGGCAAATGGCATGAAGGGAGCTGCCATCAGCAGACTGCGTCGTGAAATTAGCATGGGCTTATGTTGTTTTGCGTTGTCAGTTGGTGCATTCATGACTGCTCTCCGCACTCGGTTTCTTGTTGTGGTGATGGGATTCTTCTAGGTAGTGTAGCCTTTGGAATGCAAAAACTTAAGTCGTTTGTGGTTTGGACGCTCGCCTGGCAAACAGCGCTTTCACCTCCACTAACGCGGCATCGCGCTCAGATTTTTCGCTCAGCATGTTTTCAATGGCACTGGTCAGCGCGGGAATCAAGGCAATCCCCGTCAGTACCATGATCACTACGGGTGGCAACGCCAGAAAAACGCGCACCAATAATGACGCAAACACGGCCAGCATCAGCTAAAATCCCGCGTAAATCATGTAGATGACGATGCGTATACGTCCCATTTTTTGCAATACACTATTGATAATATTTCACTTCCGTCATGGCGGAGTTTTACGCACAATGAGCAACGTATCGGCGGGTTATCCGCCAATCTCTTTCAAGACGCAACGCTGATTAAAGGAAGCCCCCCCATGCCTGTTTATAAATCACATACCTCCACCAAAGGCAGAAACATGAGTGGTGCCCGCGCGCTGTGGCGTGCCACTGGCATGACCACAGCAGATTTCAATAAACCCATTATCGCGGTTGCCAACTCCTTTACACAGTTTGTACCCGGCCATGTCCATCTGAAAGACATGGGGCAGCTGGTCGCGCGCGAGATTGAAAAGGTCGGTGGTGTTGCCAAAGAGTTCAACACCATAGCGGTGGACGATGGTATCGCCATGGGGCACGACGGCATGTTGTACAGCCTACCCTCGCGCGAAATTATTGCGGACTCGGTTGAGTACATGGTTAATGCGCACTGCGCCGATGCGCTGGTGTGTATATCGAACTGCGACAAAATCACCCCCGGCATGTTGATGGCTGC
>DITX01000103.1:11602-12851 GCA_002422225.1 Gammaproteobacteria bacterium UBA6173 | reverse complement strand
GGTGATGTGTTACACACATTACCTGCGCTGACTGACGCCATGCAGGCCATCCCCGGACTCAAAGCTGACTGGGTTGTCGAAGAGGGGTTTGCAGAGATTCCAGCGTGGCATCCTGCTGTAGACAAGGTGATACCGGTTGCTGTTCGACGTTGGCGCAAACAGCTCTGGCATAGTGTGCGCTCGGGTGAGTTCAAGCATTTTGCATCCACTCTGCGTGTCCAGGATTATGATCATGTTATTGATGCTCAAGGCTTGCTGAAAAGCGCAGTGATCACGCGGCTCGCGCGCGGCGTGCGCTCAGGCCTGGATAAAAACAGTATCAAAGAAGCAGTTGCCAGCCGCTTCTACCAGCAGCGTATTGCAGTACCCCGGGCGCTGCACGCAGTCCAGAGAGTCAGGCAGTTGTTCGCCGCGGTACTGGGGTATCAGTACAACAGCAATCAGATTGACTATGGGTTGGCTGATTTTATGCCGGCCGATGCCCGTGAACAGGTACCTAGTTTGATGTTTTTACATGGCACTACTTGGGCAAGTAAACACTGGCCTGAAGTGTATTGGCGTGAACTCGCAACTTTCGCTGATCAACAAGGCTTCAAGATCAAACTGCCCTGGGGCAACCCAGACGAACAAAAGCGTGCGGAGCGGATTGCTGAGGGCATTCCAGGCGCGTTGGTGCTCGCGCGGCAGTCACTGACCGAACTTGCCCGACACCTGAGTGATTGCAGCGGTGTTGTTGCGGTTGATACCGGATTGGGACACCTGGCTGCCGCCTTGGGTCGACCCACGGTGTCCATTTACGGCGCTACCAATCCCGGGTTGTCCGGCAGTTTTGGCCACTTTCAACACCATCTGACATCGAGCCTGGCGTGCTCACCTTGTATGCGCAGAGAGTGTGCCTATCGCGGGCAAGCCTTGATGGACAAAACAGCGGCGGGTACTTTTGAAATACAGCCGGCCTGCTATCGATCGATGCCGCCCTCATTGGTCTTTTCACAATTGCAGCGATTGATGTCGCAGTCAGGCGCTGAGCAAAAAAATGCAATAGACTCTTCGAGGAGTCAGCCATGACACTCGCATTTTTGATTTACAAGTATTTTCCTTATGGGGGGCAGCAACGCGACTTTCTGAGAATCGTTGAGCGTTGCCTGCAGGCAGGCCATCAGGTACGCGTGTACTGCCTGCGCTGGGAAGGCGTGGTGCCATGTGGTATTCAATTGATCAATGTGCCTGTCAAAGGTTTGTCCAACCA
>DITX01000103.1:0-11553 GCA_002422225.1 Gammaproteobacteria bacterium UBA6173 | reverse complement strand
CTACCGCGTTATCGGCACTTTCTGGCCTATGAAAAAGCGGTGTTTGATAAAGATTCTGACACTGAAGTCATGTTGTTATCCCCTCAGCAGTATAGTGAGTTCTCAAGCATTTACCCGGCGTGTAAACATCGATTGCACCAACTGGCACCCGGCATCGATGCAAGTCGACTCCCCAGTGCCGATGCGGACCAAGAGCGTAAACAGTTCAGGGACAAGTACTCACTCCGTGACAATGACATCGCGCTGTTGCAGATAGGTTCCGGTTTTCGTGTAAAGGGGGTTGATCGCGCGATCCGAGCGCTGGCCAGCCTGCCCGAGGATATTCGTGCGCGTGCACAATTTTATATTGTGGGCAGAGATAAACCTGGTGAGTACGAAAAACTGGCCCGATCACTGGGTGTCGGTGATCGTTGCCATTTTCTTGGCGGTCGCGATGACGTGCCGATGTTTCTGCGTGGCTGTGATCTTTTACTACACCCCGCCTATAGCGAGAGTGCCGGTTATACCATTCTGGAAGCCGTGATCAATGGCTTGCCGGTATTAACAACCGACACCTGTGGGTACGCATTTCATGTGCATAGGGCGCGCGCGGGTGAGATTTGTGCATCACCGTTTTCGCAACAAGAATTTAATAATATGTTGCTGACTATGCTTGAGTCACCTCAGCGTCACGTGTGGCAACAACATGGTCTTGCGTATGCAAAGCAGATTGATGTAACCGGGATGCCGGAAGCTGCAATCAAGTTGATCGAGAATTATGTGCACACGCGCGAAGCCCTCAAGCCTGAGCGAGTGTCGGAATGAAACTTTTTGTGCGAGAGGATTTTGCCGGCAACTGGTATGGCAAAGATGCCTTCGCCGAGGCCGATAAGCTGGAGGGCGAGATTTTTCGTCAGGTAAAAGGCCGCAGAACTTTGCGTTTTGAGCAGGCAGGCAAATCTTATTTTGTTAAAGTTCACCCCGGCGTGGGGTGGGCAGAAATAGTCAAAAACCTGATCACACTCAAATTGCCGGTGCTTGGCGCGGGCAACGAGTGGCGTGCGATCAATGCCTTGAAGGCACTCGGCATTCCGACAATGACCGTGGCCGCCTATGGTGAGCGGGGATTCAATCCCGCGCATCGGTATTCATTTCTGGTAACCGATGATTTGTCTCCCACCGTCAGTCTGGAAACAGTCTGTGCCCGATGGCATGATGAAAGGCCGAGTTTCAGTTTCAAAAGCCAGCTCATTCGGGAAGTAGCCCGGCTTGGGCGCGAACTGCATTCCAATGGCATCTGTCACCGCGACTTCTATCTTTGCCATTTTTTGCTGCGCTGCACAGCTGACGGCCAGATTGATGCGTCAGAACAAGCACACTTGTCCNNTCATCGACCTGCATAGAACGCTGCTAAAACCATTATTTGTTGCGCGTTGGATCAAAAAGGACCTGGCAGGTTTATGTTTTTCCGCCCTGGATATTGGATTGACCCGCACAGATTTTCTGAGATTTATGTGTGCCTATACTGGCAAGTCGGTGCGAGAACTGATGCGGCAGGAGTTGCCGTATTGGCGGGAGATTCAGCACAAGGCCAATAAAATATGGCTGCGCGACCGACATAAACAAGCGCGTCGATTGCACAAGCGTATCTACAACGAATCCGAGAGTGTTGCATTACAACGCTCGACAGGTAAATTTGCTCTGATTAATAAACAGCTTTGGCAGCCCGAGTTGCAAACGCTGATTGATTCCCCTGACGCACTCATCAAAAAAGCGCAGATGCTCAAGGACGGCGATTCAACAACGGTTGTGTCACTGTCACTGGCTGGTCGTGAGTGGGTGATCAAACGCTACAATCTCAGAGGGTTCTGGTATGGGTTGAGCCGTCTGCCCAGACCAAGTCGAGCCTGGCACTGCTGGGGCAGCGCGCATCAGCTGCAGCAGGCAGGTATCAATACGCCTCAACCTTTGTTGATGCTGGAAAACAGGTGGGGACCACTGCGCAGAGAAGCGTATTATGTCTGTGAGCGTGTGCGTGGCAAGGACGCAAAACTCATGTTGGATCACGAACCGCCGCAATCGCTGCTGTGGTCACAAGCACTGGATTTATTTGAAGAGTTGTTTGTGATAATGCGTCGGCAGCACATTGTCCATGGCGACATGAAGGCAACCAATTTTTTGATCTGCCCTCAGGAAGACGGTGCGCCAACACTCGAAGTGGTTGATCTGGATGCTTGCCGCCTGGAACTTAAACCGGCGCGCTTTCGTAAATACTTTTCTCGCGATTTATTGCGTTTTTATGCAAACTGGCGCCATCACGAAGCGGCAGGCAAAATTAGTCAATTGATCAAAAAAATGGGGCGAGGTCTGTAAAGTAATGGTGGCTCACGAAGTGAAATCAACAAAGGATGTGACAAGATGGGCCTGATCACGCTTGGTTTGTCAGGTGCCTTGGGATATGACGCTGCAGCGGCACTGTTTGTTGATGGAGAGTTGACCCTTGCAGTTGAAGAAGAGCGCCTGATCCGGCGTAAACATGCCCGTGATATGTTGCCTATTGAGTCCATTCGGTATTGCCTGCGTGCTGCCAAGCTGAAGCCGCGTCAGGTTGATCAGGTAGCCATCGCTTTTGCGCCCGTTTCCTTGTTCAGTGCCGCGCGCTGGCATTATGCCCGCCGTCACTGGTATGCACCTGATCGCGCATTGGATGCGTTGTTTAACGGCAATCGTCGCTTCCACCGCTACTACCAGCAAATCAATCAAATGTTATCTGACCTTGGTTTGCCCATGGAAAAAGTGAAGCTGATACCGGTTCAACATCAGCTTGCTCATGCGGCCAGCGCTTACTACATGAGCGGATTTAAAGAAAAGACCGCCATTTTGTGTGTGGACCAAAAAGGCGAGTATGCCACCACGTTTCTGGGTTACGGCGAAAACGGTAAGATTCACAAAATCAAAGAATTTTACGAACCCGACTCTCTGAGCGGGATGTATGCCTCCATGTGTGACTATCTTGGTTTTGACATGCTGGATGGGGAAACAAAGGTCATGGGCATCGCGACGTATGGCAATCCCGAAAAGTATGACCTGTCATTTCTGGCGGATTATCGTGGCAAGGACTTTAAAGTGAACATGCATATGATCAGAGCGGTGGGGCTGCGTCGATATAAGCATCGCAGTATTGGACACTCGTTTACACCCGAGTTACTCGAGAAGTTGGGGCCTCGTCGTGCGGGCGACGTATTCCAGGATCCCTATGTACACTATGCGGCAGGGACACAACGCTTATACGAAAACATTGCCACTGGCCTTACCACACATTATTTATCAGACATTCTTAAACAGACCGGCAAACTGGCGATGGCGGGTACCGGCGCATTTAACGTCAAATTGAATCAGCGTTTGCGAGAGCTGCCCTGGGTCAATGAAGTTTATGTGCCGCCTGCAGCAGGCGATGCCGGTACTGCAATTGGTGCGGCTGCTTATGTTGTCGCGAATACAAACAAATTACCCGTGACACCACTTCGTCATGCCTATCTGGGTCCAAAATACAATACGGAAAGATGTATCAAGGCCTGCGAACAGCACCGCGACCGGCCGCGTTTTGAAATACTCGAAAAACCTGCTGAGAAAGCTGCAGAGCTGCTCACGCAAGGACATCTGGTAGGCTGGTTTCAGGGGCGCATGGAGTTTGGTCCACGCGCACTGGGTAATCGCAGCATTCTTGCAAATCCACAAGAAAGTAACAGTGTCACGGATATCAACAAGCGAGTGAAATTTCGCGAAAAGTGGCGCAACTTTGCGCCGAGTATGTTGCCCGACATGGCTGTCAAAATGTTGGGTAAAGATTGCCCCGCGGATTTTATGACGCAGACCTTTGATGTGGCGCCAGAGTGGCAGAAACTGTTTCCCAGTACGGTTTATAGGGACGGCACTACGCGGGCTCATATTGTCAGAAAAGAGCACAATGCCCGCTTTTATGCGTTATTACG
This sequence comes from Gammaproteobacteria bacterium UBA6173, assembly GCA_002422225.1. GTDB lineage: Bacteria > Pseudomonadota > Gammaproteobacteria > Pseudomonadales > Pseudohongiellaceae > Pseudohongiella. The sequence goes on along the minus strand of DITX01000103.1, from coordinate 7,582 downwards.
TGCCATGGAGAAAATAACCGGATACGGTCTGGTTGTGAATACGTCGCTGAACAGACCGGGAGAAGCCATGATCTGCTCTCCGGAAGATGCACTGGATATGTTTTTTGGATCCGACCTTGAATATTTGTTGATGCAGGATCTGCTGATTACTAAACCACCTGAAGACAATACCGGGTGGGAGCGCGTTGAGCCGACCCAAACTTAAAGTTCCTTTTCAAACACCAGCAGACTGGCGCCGCGCACTGCAGGGAACTCGCGCAACAGGCGCAGGCTGCCGTTGCTGATACCAGCATCCAGTTGTGCCTGAAAGCTGCGGCGGGGCGTGACGGCAATAATGGTGCCCGGTGGCGCGGCCAGCAGATTGGTACCAGGCAACTCGCGTCGCACCTCGTCATAATTGTCCACCCGGCCGCTTTGGTAAGCGATATGGATCTCATTGGTCAGTAAGTCTGCAGCCGGGCGCGTAGATGTGTTGATCCAGCGGCTGGCCTGCTCAAGATGAAGCTTGGATGCCCCAAAGGACAGATGCGCATCCAGTGCCGCAAACACCAGCAATAGCAGCATCCAGCGTCCAAAATCTTTGCGTCCGGCACTCGCTGCCAGACTCCAGCCGCGATCAATCACAAAAGGTAAAAATATCAACACCAACACCGCAAATAACAAGGTATAGCGCGTGGTGACAAAGCGTGTTAACAACATAAACATCACCAGCACCAGCGCAGCAACTGCCAGCCAACACACAATCACCGCTAGTGCTGGTTGCGTTAGTCGTACAAACCGTCGCAAGGTGCCGTAAATCAGCAATGGCATGACGGCCAGACCAAGGCTGTCGACCACGCAGGCAATCAGCACTGCCAGTAAACCGACTGCGAGAAAGATGGCCGTGTAGTCACCTACAAACTGGGCCGCATAGTCTCCGAATACTGCCTGCTCAAGCACGGGCGCTTCGGCTCCAAACAGAGGCGCCAGGTTGCTCAAGAATGGTTGATAGATGTTGAGAAACGTTGATAGCTGGGCGGTCACATCCAATGTCAGCATGGCCAAAGAGCCGCCCATCGCGACAACGACCAACAGCGACAAGGTCTGCAATCGCAGGAATGCGCGTTGCCGCAGATTTACACGAGAGTGTGTTGGCACCAGCACCGCTATTGGTGTCAGGAACAGAAACAGCAGCGCTTCCGGGCGAAACAAGGCAGCAGCCAGACAGCTGAGCAAAAAGTAAAGTCCATAACGCAGGCGCAGGGATTCTGTATAGACAATCATGTAATAGACCGCCAGTAGACAGAATGCCAGGTATCCAATGTCACGAATGATATACGATCGAAATTCGTTCAGATGTGGGTACATCAAAATACAGACAACGGCCAGCCAGATCGTTCGGCGAGAGGGTGTGATTGCGGCAACAATCGATACAAAACTGACACTCAGCAGCGCAAACAACAGGGCGTTGATCAGATTGGCGGTTGCAAATAACGACATGCCAGTCACGTAATGTATTGCAGACATCATTAACGGCAAGTTGGCCCACTGATAGTGAGCAAACGCGGCAGCAGGACCATTACTCAATGCCAGCTCGGCGGCTTTTACATAGGTGTATGCATCAGTATTGGGCAGTTCGTTTAACTGGATGGCGAGCATGCTTAATAACAGGCTGGCCAGTGCGGTGATCAGTTTGATGAAACGGATATCGTTGGTCACTTGCCATGCCCGAATGTTCACTCAGACACCTCGCCCGCGTCAGCTGTTGTGCCGAATTTATGTTGATAAGGGTCAGGTAAACCTTCAGGTTGTGTTTTGAAGCGACGGTGTAACCAGATGTATTGATCCGGTGCTACTCTGATGGCAGCCTCAATTAGTTTGTTGATGCGCAGCACATCCATCTGCTCATCACCCGTTGGGTAGCCCGCAAGTGGTTCGCTAAAGATCAGTTCGTAATGCTGATTGTTTTGCGTACGGTAGTGTGCAAGAAAAATGACCGCAGAATTATTCACCTTGGCAAAGGTGGTGGTCGCCGTAATGCTGGCAGCAGGCCTGCCAAAAAATTCTGCAAACACGGAGTGTCGGGGGCCGTAATCCTGATCAGCGGCATACCACAATACTTTGCCGCGCTGCAGTTGTCGAAAGGCTTTGCGGACCTCTTTGCGCTCAATGACTTCTTCGAAATGGCGCTGGCGGCCGCGTTTCATCAAGGTATCAAACAGCGGGTTCTTGTGAAGCCGGTAGGTCACACTGATTTTATGATACAAAGCCAACAGGCTGCCAGCAATCTCCAGTGTTGAAAAGTGTGCGCTGACCAGCAGGACGCCGCGCCCTTGTGCCAGTGCCTTGTAAAGATGCTCCAGACCTTTGACAGTGACACGATCTCTGAAGTCTTCCGGATTACGGCACCACGACAAGCCAATTTCCATGATGCCGCGGCCATTAGCGATAAACGTATCTCGCACCCGTTTTTTTTGTTCCTTAGCAGAAAGTTCAGGAAAACACAGTGCGATGTTTACTTCACAAACGTGGCGTCGGCTGCGTGCCAGGTGGTACAGCGTGATACCCAGACCTTTGCCTATCATCATCTGCCAACTGAACGGCAAGTGCGCCAATGCCCAGATACAGCCGTAAGCGACCCAGGTCGGCCAGTATTTGGGACCCAGGAAGTCGTTCAGATTCTCGCTGTGTTGATATTTTTTTGTCACGATGCTGGCGCAGTATTTTGGTTGCCCGGCATTGTAGCAGACTGACAGACGTGCTGTGTGCGTGTGATATCATGCCGACATTGATTACTCAGACAGTCCTGTCGAGCGTCTGACGCCGTCAGCAAACCGGTAATCGAATCAGAAAAAACAGCGGGTAACTGATTATGGACGCAGGGATTTCCGTCTCAAACCAAGATGTATTGATTGCCGAGCTACCTGCGTTTGTTCGGGCGCGAGTGTTGGTAGTAGGTGACGTCATGCTCGACAGATATTGGCATGGCAAAGCTGAGCGAATCTCCCCGGAAGCGCCAGTGCCAGTGGTCAAGGTCAGCAGCAATGAAGACAGGCCGGGTGGCGCAGCCAACGTTGCGTTGAATATTGCGGCATTAGGTGCTGCGGCAAGCATTGCAGGCATCACAGGAGATGACGAAGCCGGAGAAGAACTGGCCCGTCGACTGTCAGGCGCTGGCGTGTTGTGCCGTTTTTTTGCCTCGCCTGAGTCGCCCACCATTACCAAACTCCGCATCATCAGCCAGCAACAACAATTACTACGTATTGATGTTGAGCAAGCTTTTACAACCGCAGACGTCGACGTACTGCTGGTAAATGCACTTTCAGCCCTAGATTCAGCAGATGTCCTGGTACTGTCCGATTATGGCAAGGGCAGCCTCAGTGAAGCGCATACCTTGATTAGCGCAGCGCGTGCCAGAAACATTCCTGTAGTGGTTGACCCAAAAGGACGGGACTTTAACAAGTACCGCGGCGCGACCGTCATCACACCCAATCTGAGTGAGTTTGAGGCCGTGGTTGGCGCATGTATAACGGAAGATGATTTGATCAGCAAAGGCCAGCAGCTGCGCGCGCAGCTGGATCTGCAGGCGCTGCTGATTACACGCGGCGAACACGGCATGACACTCTTGCAGACAAATCAGCCCGCGTTGCATTTACCGGCGCAGGCCTTGGAAGTATTTGATGTTACCGGTGCTGGTGATACGGTCGTGGCGGTGTTGGCGGCAGCACTGGCGGCAGGTGAAACCTTGGAAAGAGGCACCACCCTGGCAAATCTCGCCGCAGGGCTGGTGGTGGCGAAACTGGGTACAGCTGCAATCAGCGGTCCGGAACTACGTCGCGCGCTCCAGCTGCAGGCGGGCAATGGTCGTGGGGTAATGAGTGCCGCGCAATTGCTCATGGCGGTGCAGGATGCGCGTGCACATGGCGAGAAAATTGTTTTTACCAATGGGTGCTTTGACATCATCCATGCCGGACACGTTGGATATCTGGCGCAGGCCCGCAAGCTGGGGGATCGCTTGATTGTGGCGATCAATGACGATGACTCTGTGAAACGGCTCAAAGGTCCCGGGCGTCCGATTAATCCTACGGATCGCCGTATGGCCGTACTGGCTGGCCTGTCTGCCGTGGATTGGGTGGTCAGTTTTGCTGACGATACGCCTGAAACATTGCTCGCGCAGATTCGCCCCGATGTACTGGTGAAAGGTGGCGATTATTCTGTTGATCAGGTGGTTGGCGGGGAATTTGTGCAAAGTTATGGCGGGGAAGTGCGCGTGCTGGAATTCCTTGACAACTGCTCCACCTCTGCGATTGTTGCAAAAGTCAGGAACAGCTGATGGTCGCAAAAGACGCTCTCCAAATACCTTTTGCGGAAGCGCTGGCGGTATGGTGGCGTATTGGATTGCTCAGTTTTGGAGGCCCTGCTGGCCAGATCGCGCTGATGCACAGGGTAATTGTTGAGGAAAAAAAGTGGCTGGATGAAAGCCGCTTTTTACATGCCCTGAATTACTGCATGTTGTTGCCCGGACCAGAGGCGCAGCAGCTCGCAACCTACATTGGATGGTTGCTGCATGGTGTTAAAGGCGGTTTGGTTGCCGGCCTGCTGTTTATACTCCCTGGTGCGTTTGCCATTCTTGCGTTGACCTGGGTATATGTTCTTCTGGGGGATTTGTCAGTTGTTGAAGGGTTGTTTTTTGGATTAAAAGCAGCGGTTCTGGCTATTGTGGTGCAGGCCTTGTTGCGAATAGCCGCACGAACCCTGACTGGGCGACTGAAACCGGTGCTTGCGTTAATGGCCTTTCTGGCACTGTTTGCTGCCGGGTTGCCTTTTCCTGTTGTGGTGCTGGGTGCTGGGATGCTCGGCTGGATGGCGGCCAGGTTGTTTGAGGATGCATCCATCCGTGGTGTTGCGATTTCATCGGCCGCAGAACGCCATTTGAATACCTCGGATGGTGATAGTCGCAATGCCCGTAACGCGGCAGTAGTGTGTGTCTTGTTATGGTTGTTCACAGTCGCAAGTTTGTTCTTGTGGCGGGGCAACAGTGACGTATACACAGAGCTGGCAGTATTTTTTTCCAAAATGGCGGTGGTAACTTTTGGCGGCGCGTATGCAGTGCTGGCCTATGTAGCCCAGCAGGGCGTAGAAAACTATCAGTGGTTGCAACCCGGCGAAATGCTTGACGGACTAGGTTTGGCAGAGACCACGCCGGGGCCGTTGATATTGGTCACCCAGTTTGTTGGTTATCTGGCGGCTTTTCGTCAAGCAGGCATAGAACCGGCCTTGTTAGCAGGCACTCTGGGTGCATTACTCACCACCTGGGTGACTTTTCTTCCCTGTTTTATCTGGATATTTGCCGGTGCGCCCTATGTTGAATCCTTGCGTGGAAACCATGCGCTCTCGGCCGCGTTGGCAGCCATCACTGCCGCCGTGGTTGGGGTGATTGCCAATCTGGCGCTGTGGTTTGCCTTTAATGTATTGTTCAGCCAGACTCATCGAATCAGTAGTGGTGGCTTAGACATTTTGCTGCCAGTGTTATCCTCGATAGACTTGCCCATGGCGTCACTATGTGCGATGGCCTTTGTAATGATTTTTGTATTCAGGTGGCCTGTGCTCAAGACGCTGGCAGCAATGGCTCTAGCCGGCGTGGTGGCACAGCAGTTATTGATCTGACGTTTCTGACAGGAATTTTGTGACAAGTTGGTGCAACAAACAGTCGTTGAACGAAGCCGCTACGCGGCAGATTCAGCCTTGGTGCACATAATCCCAATCGCCCATCAACAATAATTCCTCCACTCGTCCAGTCGGAGCGAGACTACTGGAGAAATATTGTTATGAACAAAGCACAGCAAACCAAATTCGACTCACTGCACCAGCAGCATATTAACGCATTGCGTCGCCAAGGCAAGGCGGCCACCACCATCGATTCCTATTCACGCGCCGTGCGCCGTATAGCCGCGTTTTACGAGCGTTGCCCAGATCGCCTGACCCAGGAAGATCTCAAGGAGTACTTTGCCGCCCTTGTGCAAAGCCATTCGTGGAGCACGGTCAAAGTCGATCGCAACGGCTTGCAGTTTTTCTACAAACACATCCTCAACAAAGACTGGGTATGGGTGGATATTGTCAAACCGCCCCAAAAAAAAGTGCTGCCGGACATTCTGACCCGCACTAAAATCGAACATCTGATCAACGGCGCCCGCGAGCTGCGTTATCAAACCTTCATCCTCACCGCCTACAGCATGGGATTACGTCTGGGTGAGGTGCTGGGTTTGCAGCCCGGCGATATCGACAGTGCGCGCATGAAGGTGCATGTGCGCCAGGGTAAGGGGCGCAAGGACAGGTTTGTTACCCTGCCCAAAGCCAGCCTGCTGGCGCTGCGCAAGTACTGGGTCACTCACCGCAATCCTGATTGGATATTCCCTGCCGGTAAAAATGCGCAGGATCGTCGTGCGGCCAGCCGCGTCATGGATCGCGGCGGTTTACAGAACGCGTTCAAGGTCATCGTAAAAAGCTGCGGTATTCGCAAAGCCATTACGCCCCACAGCTTGCGCCACTGTTACGGCGCGCACCTGATGGAGGCGGGGTTGAATTTGCGGGCGATCCAATACCAGATGGGCCATGAATGTCCCAAGACCACGGCGGTGTATACCCAGCTTACCGATACCGTGAATCAGCACACTGACAGCGCTGATCAATGGTCGGCACTCAATGCCATCCTCGGCTGTCGCACGGGGCAATACGGGCATGTGATGCTGTCCTGCCAGGACTGTCACCAACCCGCACTGCGCTATCAGTCCTGCGGTCATCGCGCCTGCAATCAATGCCAACACCACAGCGCCAGCCAATGGCTGGAACGGCAGCAGCGCAGGCTGTTGCCGGTGGATTACTTTATGGCCACCTTCACCTTGCCTCATGAGTTGCGCGCATTGGCTCAGGCACACCCAAAGCAGGTCTATTCCCTGTTGTTTGAATGTGCTGTGAGTACGCTCAAGGATTTTGGTGTGAATAAAACATCCTTTGCGGTTGAATTGGCAATGACCGCCGTACTGCACACCCACACGCGGCGACTCGAGTATCACCCGCACGTTCACATCATTGTTCCTGGTGGTGGCGTTGAGCGAGAAGGATCAACCACCGGCTGGAAAACACTCAGCACCCGCTACCTGTTTAATGGCCGCGCCTTGGCGAAGCTCTTTCGTGCGCGCCTCCTGGTGGCACTGCGTGCAGCAGGGTTGGGATTAGCGATGACGCCGAAACAGTGGGTAGTGCAGTGTCAATCCATCGGCCGTGGCTTGCCCGCACTGAAATACCTCTCGCGTTATTTATACCGGGGTGTGATCAGCGACAAGTGTGTGATGTCGATTATTGGTTTTATCCGGCCACGGTCAGCACCGCAATAGATTCAGGTGCGGGAAGCACAGCCATTCATTTAACTTGGAGGGACTACAACAACCTATGCGATAGCGTGAATTTTTTATTGTCTGCAGGGGGCGAGGCAGGCACTCGCCCATCAAATCTGACACTATTAATGCATGACCCGGGCGCCGACTAAAACTAAAGCCAAGGAATTTCCGGTTCCACGCTTTGTCCACCGCACTTTTCTCGTTAT
>DITX01000117.1 GCA_002422225.1 Gammaproteobacteria bacterium UBA6173 | reverse complement strand
CTCAGGAATCCAGCGTCTGCAGCAAAGGCGCGCATAAGCACGGCGCGGTCTTCTGCCCGGACAGGCACCGTATCACCCAGCGGGTTGACACGGGCCACCGTCTCAATCTGCGGGAAATCGATTGCCAATAACGGGCCGAGTTGATGCGGAGTCAAAGGCAGAGCTACTCCACTCGACTGGCTTCCATCAGCAAGTCTCCACTCCGAACTGATCACAACAGTGCGGCTGGCGTTCCCGAAATGGTTCTCGGCGCTGCTCCAGAACAGGGTAATGCCCCCGGCGACGATGAAGCAGATCAGCCCGAGAGCCAGTGTGAATATGCTCACCAAACTGGAAACCAGGTTGTGCCTGAAACTTACCCATGCAAGACGAAGGTAGTGGTTTACCATCTGACTCTCCGGGAGTCCTTAACAATCGGATCCGCCTCATTACGAGTCCATCCTGTCACAAGTTGCTCAACTCGATGCGCTCCACATCGGCCATTTGCCCGTAGCTTGATGTGATGACGCGTTCCCCTGCCTGCAGCCCTTCCCGCACTTCGATAAAACGGTTATTACGCCGGCCGGTTGATATCGCCCGGCGCACGGCATAACGCTGATCGGCATCCAGTACAAACACCCAGTTGCCACCTGTGTCCTGAGCAAAACCGCCCAGCGGCAGCAGTGTGCTTTCCATGGGATTACCGAGCGTCAACTCAAGCTGCAGGGTCTGGCCGCGGCGCACATTGGCAGGCGTACCGCCGTCAAACTGCAGATCAACCGTAAAAGTGCCCTGCGTAATCTCCGGGTACACTTTGATCACCGTTGCGCTTAGCGGCTGGCCTCCCAGTGTGAATCTGGCGGACTGTCCGGGTGCCACACGGGTCACGTAGAACTCATCCACCTGAGCCACAATTTTGAATTCATCAACCACATCAATCTGGCCCAGGCGCTGACCGCGCGTTTTGCTCTCCCCTATCTGCACCGGAAGCGACGTAAGCTGACCTGCAACCGGTGCACGTACCAGCAGGTTTTCGAAGGTACTCATCGCCAGCTCAAGATTCTGCTCCAGCTTTTCGATCTGCCCTGCGATCTGCGCCATCCGTTCAATACGGATTCGTTCTTCCAACGACTGTCGTGTTTTTGTGTTGGCCTGCACTTTACGTTGATACTCCAGCTCATCTGTCACAGCCTCAAACTCTTCACGGGAAATCATGTCATTTGTGCGCAGTTCCTGCATCCTGGATAGCTGACGTTCCAGCACTTTGATGCGGTACTCGCTGTCGATCAGAGCCCGCTCCGTCATCAGTCGCGTGTTTTCCATACCGTTGGCGATGTTATTAAGGTTGTTTAACTGTTCGGTGGTCTGCGTGTCATTATTGGCGACGCGCAATTGCAGATCACTGTTGCCAAGTTGCAGCAAGGGTTGCCCGGCTTCAACAAAGCTGCCCTCCTCCACCAGCACTCTCTCCACCACACCCCCATCAACAGCGTCAAGAAACACACTATTAAAAGGCAGAATGGTTCCCCGTATGGGCGTGACATCCTCAAATGCACCAATGATCACCTCGGAGATGATCAGTTGTGACGCGTCCGCGCGATATGTTCTGATGGAGGCATCTCTGAGCATGGCCTGACCAAACCACAACACGCCTGCACAAACAATAGCGGCTGCAGCCCACTGCCATAACGATCGTCTCTTCTTTTCTAACTTTCTGTCCATCGTTTAATCCAATACCTTTTGCAGTAAGAACCAGCTGTCATTCGTAACGTAGTTTCTCGACAGGATTCCCTGTAGCTGATCGCCATGACTGTAGTAATACTGTTGTTATGCTGATGCCTGCTATCAACAGAAATGCCCAGATGAAGGGCATCACTGTGACATCAGCGGTATAGGCAAACCGGCTTAGCCAAATCTGTACAAGATAAAAACTGAGTAACGATGCCGGGAGAATAGCCACCATCAGAGCGAGTAGCGCGTGTCGGGAAAGCAACAGCAGTGTCTGACTGACAGAGGCACCGAGCACCTTGCGGATGGCAAGCTCTTTGCTGCGTTGCTCCGCCGCGTAGGAAGTTAATCCAATCAGACCCAGTAGAGAGATGAAGACACTGATACCTGCAAATATACTAACCAGGCGCTCAGCTTTGATGTCGTCTTGGTAGAAATTCAGCCAGCTTTCTTCCAGGCTGCGCAGCTCCAAGTTACGACCCGTTGTGAACTGGGACAGAACGTCCAGAATGTCGCTGCGCGCTGAAGTCATATCACCTGATACGGCAATAATGAGGTCGCGCTCGACCTCAGCGCGTGCTGTCGCAGACAAACTGCTGAATGCGGTCGGTGAATTATCCAGTGGCCACAGCACTAGAGGGCCAATCGGCTCATGCAAGGACTGGTAGTGAAAATCCCGGAAGACACCGACGACTACGCCACCACCGATGCGTTTACCCAAAGGTTGGTCCCATTCCATCTGCCGGACCAACGCCTCACTCACCAACATGTAGGTCATTCCACTACCATCAGGTTGCTCAGGAAGCCCTCGCCCGGTGACAACATCAATATCCATGACATCCAGGAATTCAGAACCTACATTGAGCGGATGAGTCATGTTAGTGGTGATCTCACCGTCATTCTGTTCTATCTCGGTGATAGACATAGCCAAGCCCTGTCCGGGAGCGAACGAAGCTGTCGCTACTGCTCTCACTGAGACTGACTGCAGTAGCAGCTGACTGATGACATCAATCTGCTCAACCACATCTGCCCCCTTCAGGCGAACGGTCAGTTTGTCTTTTGTTTCAAAACCTAACGGTGCTTCAAGCACAAATCGCACTTGATTTTGCATGATCAATACACAAATGATGATGCTGCAAGAGATAAGCAGCTGAAAGACCACCAGCACGTCTCGTATGCCTGGTCGCCGTTTCATGCCTGCAGCAGGTTTCAGACTTAACATCAACCTAGTCCTAGCCAGATACATGGCTGGATAGAGACCAGCGACCAGACTGACGGTGCCCCACAATACAATAATCAGAACAATAATCAGCGGACGCGAGAGCATGACCAACAGCTCTGTTTTTCCAATGAGTTCGTTCAGCAACGAGAGTTCCAGCACGCAGACAGCAAGCAGCATTCCCGCCAACAGACTCGCCGTGCAGTACACAAACGACTCACTGAGCAACTGAAAAACCAGTTGAGCTCGGCTGGCGCCTAACAACTTGCGCATGCCGATTTCGCGAAGACGCTTACTTGCTCGGGCCGTCGTCAGATTGATGTAGTTGATGCATGCCATCAAAAGCAAAAATACTGCAAGTGCCGCAAGCGTGTAGACTGTCACCAGGCTGCCGGTCCTGCCACCATCCAGAATGGCTTCGCTGTAGTAGTTGTCTGTCAGAGCTTGTGCACTAAGCGTGTATCCGCCGGCAGTAAAGGGCAAATCAGCCTTAACGTAAGCCTCGAAATAGCGCTGGTGGATTGATTCAAATAGCTCCTGTGAGAATGCATCACTAACCTGCAGATAGGTGGTTACCGACACAAGATAGCTGGCGCTGTGAGAGTCAGGAAAGCCAGGACTGTAAACCTGGATCAGATCTAGCGGAAGAATCGCATCGTACCTGAACTGCACGTTCTCTGGCAGATCCTCATAAACCAGTGAAACCCGAAAATCGAATCGCTCTGTGTTGACAATTTCTCCGATGGGATTTTTATCACCGAAGTAGTATTGGGAAAAGGACTCACTGATGGCGATCGAATAGGGGTCAGTCAATGCAGTGTCCTTATCACCATAAACGACATTTAAAGTGAAAATATTAAAAACACTTGGATCCGCGAGGTATATTTCTTTCCAGGCACGCGAATTGCCGCCTGCAGTGAACAGCTTTTCCGGTGCTGCACTAAATCGCACGTAGTCAAGAATTTCAGGATTTTCGCGTGTCAGGATCGGCCCCGTTTCGAACCCCGCACTGTTTAAGGTAATGGAATAGACATTAGTGCTCAGCCGATAAATCCGCTCATGATTCTCATGCGACTGGTCATACGTCAGCTCACTGTAAAGATACAGTGCTATCACCAGCGAACAGGCAATACCAATCGCCAGACTCCCAATGCAGATCGACACATAAAGTTTTTCCTTCAGCAGTTTACGCACTGCTATTGTGATTGCGGGATTCAACATCGGGCTCTCCTATACCAGCATCTCGACAGCATTCGATATCTCGCTGACGATCCTGCCATCCAATACCCGCACAATGCGTTTGCCGACAGCAGCGTCTTCGGGCGAGTGCGTCACCATGACAATTGTGGTGCCTTCGTCATTCAGTGCACTGAGGATCTTCATGACCTCTGCACCGTGTTCGCTGTCGAGATTACCGGTGGGCTCATCCGC
>DITX01000081.1:618-4545 GCA_002422225.1 Gammaproteobacteria bacterium UBA6173 | reverse complement strand
CTCACGCTGCACCACAATCGCTGGCCTGTTCATATCATTCAGGATAACCAGGAGTCCAGGCACGCGCTGGGCACAGCGCGCATAGCAGCCCTGTCGTTATCAAATTGCAGGCTGATTCATGTTGATCCAGACAAGCCGCAAGCAGATAGCATGGCTGAGTTGCAGGCGCTACGGGCATTGCAACCGTCGGCGCCATCACGTTATCGTATACGACGGCAACCCGGCGCAGACACCTTGTCAACGTTGGAAGCTATTGTATTTACACTGGAAACTCTTGAAACTCCGGTACGTAAGCTGGGCAGCATGCTGGCCACTATGGATTGGGTGGTGGATCAACAGATACGTTACATGGGACATGATGTTTATCAATCTAACTATCAGGATAAAGAGTATAAATGATTAACCTGCCATTCTCGCTGACGGGCGGTTACCATACGCATTGCACAACGAGTCATATCCGTATCAAAAGTTGACGTACTGATCTGACAAGAAAGGATGATGCCAAATTTATGGTCAAGCACGCGCGGGCACACGTGATATCAGTACTGATGGCAATCTGCCCGGGTTTGTTGTTGTTCAGCCAATTGCTATGGGCGCAACCCCCTGCCGTTGACGTCCTCGACCAGCAGACTGCCCCACTGCAAACGGTTTTGCGTGTCGGGGTATACAACAATCCCCCCAAAATTTTTTTGAATAACAATCAACAGCCCGATGGCATGCTCTGGCGTTTGATTGATGGAATTGCTGAGCAGGAAAGCTGGCAACTTGAGGCTGTCGCCTGTGATTGGAATGAATGTTTGGTGATGCTGGAGCGCGGTGAGCTCGATCTGATGCCTGATGTGGCCATTAGCGACGCGCGTAGCCAGCGCTTTGATTTTCATCGCGAACCAGCCTTATTGAGTTGGTCTCAGGTTTTTGAACGTAGAGATCTTGGCATGCTCAGCATGCTTGATATTGATCGCAAACGGGTTGCCCTTCTGCAAAGCTCTGTGCAATACGACTACCTTGTTGATTTGGCAATGAACTTTGGAATCAGTGTGCAGTGGGTGATGGTTGATTCGCCGGAGCAAGCTTTTGCTGCCGTGGTGGAGGGTGAGGCCGACGCTGCAGTCTCCAATCACTTCTACGGAGATCTCCATGCCGCAAGGCTGGGTTTAAGCAAAACGCCGATCATATTTCAACCGATTCAGCTTTATTTTGCGGTGGGTTCCGGACGCCATGCTGGCATTCTGCACCGCATTGATCAGTATCTTATCGCATGGAAACGTGACCCATCCTCGCCGTATTTTGAGGCGCTGAGCACGTTCAGTGTCGAGCCTCCGTTGAGTTTTATTCCCGGCTGGGTGATCTGGGGCCTGATCATGCTGAGCTTGGGTCTGCTGGGGACGTTTGTTTTTAGTGTCATACTCAGAGCGAGGGTTGCCGACAGAACCGCAAGTTTGCTGGCCAGTGAAAACAGGCTGAATACCATTTTGAACAGTGTCGAAGCCCACATTTATATCAAGGACAGTCAGCTGCGTTATCAGTACGTCAACAAGAAGGTGTGTGAGCTGTTTTCATTACCCCCTGAAAAAATTATTGGTAAAACCGATGCGGCATTTTTTGATGCCGAGACTTGCGAGCATTTGCGCGAAAATGATCTCAGAGTGCTGCGTAATGGGCTGCGTGTTGCCGACGAAGAAAGCAACTTCATGGCTCATGATCAGCAGGAGCACATTTTTATTTCGGTGAAATTGCCGCTGCGTAACCCTGATGGCAGCATTTACGCCTTATGTGGTATCTCGACTGATATCACTGAGCATAAACAGATCAGAAACCAGCTGCACCAGCTGGCGTATTTTGATGTGCTGACCGGCTTGCCCAACCGACGCTTGATTCTTGATCGCCTTGATCATGCCTTAGGCGGGCGTAACAAAACCGGGTTTGAGGGGGCGGTGTTATTTATTGATCTGGACAACTTCAAGACGGTGAATGACACCTTGGGGCACGACGCTGGTGATCAGCTATTGCAACAGGTTGCCAAACGCCTGGAGCGTGGCTTGCTGGCAACGGACACAATTGGCCGGTTAGGCGCTGATGAGTTTGTCTTGATTGTCGAAGATCTTGCGCAAAACACCGTTGATGCGCTGGTGAGGGTGCGCGATGTGGCAGAATTTTTACGCCAGCAATTCAATCAGCCATTCGAATTACAAGGGCTGCCCTACGTTTGTACGGTGAGTATTGGTGTGGTGATGTTTTCCGACGCCAATGAAGACATTGAGAATTTGTTAAAAGGCGCAGACCTCGCCCTGGCTGCCGCAAAACTGAACGGGCGCAATCAAGTTCAGTTTTTTAACCCGGCCATGCAGGTTGCGGTCACGCGCCGCACGCGCATTGAAAAGGCCTTGCGCGCGGCCATGAGCAATCATTCACTGTTGCTGCACATACAGCCGCAGGTTGATTGCCAGGGGCATATCGTCAGCATGGAAGGTTTACTGCGTATGACTGACCCGGAGCTTGGGGTGGTGTCACCGGGTGAATTTATACCAGTTGCAGAAACCAGCGGGCTCATTATTCCGCTGGGAGAATGGGTGGTGGAGTCTGCCTGCACGCTGTTGGCCTCGTGGCAAAAAGATGCATCCTTGAGCAAACTGGTATTGGCGGTGAATGTCAGCCCCAAACAGTTCTACCATGAACACTTTGTCAAACATGTCATAGATTGCCTTGAAAAATATGGCATTCCCGGCAAGAGTCTGGCGCTGGAAGTGACTGAAAGTCTGTTGATAGATGATGTGGATACCACCGTCCAAAAAATGCAGGTACTGGGTGCGAAGGGTGTGCAGTTTGCGTTGGATGATTTTGGTACCGGGTACGCGTCACTGAGTTATCTGAAGCGTTTGCCGCTGACACAATTAAAAATTGATCAGTCGTTTGTGCGTGATCTGCTGGTTGATCAGAATGATGAAGCAATCGTGCGCACAATTATTGCTTTGGGGAACAGCCTGGATCTGGATGTGGTTGCCGAAGGGGTGGAAACCGAGCAGCAGGCAGAGCGTCTGCGCGAACTGGGTTGCCATTTCTTTCAAGGTTACCACTTCGGACGCCCGCAGCTGGCGTCCGTGTGGAGCAATCAAATTCAGTCCTCAAATACGGCGTTGTGATAGACGCTCTGCACGTCATCCAGTTCGTTGAGCATGTCCATAAACTTCTCAAACATTTGTGCGTCTTCGCCTGATACCGTTGCTGAAGACTGTGGCACAAACTGGATTTCATCCACTTCAAACTCAATATCTTTAAACGCACCCCGAATAGCCTGGCGGGCCTTTGCATACTCGGTGTGAGGTACAAAAACTGTGATGTGACCGTCCTCGTTTTCAATGTCAGTCACGTCGACGTCGGCATTTAACAAGGCTTCCAGCACAGTGTCTTCGTCATTGCCGGCAATTGACAGGATGGCGCAGTGATCAAACATGTGACTGACACTGCCTTGAGTGCCAATTCTGGCTTTTGTTTTAGTGAAACATAAGCGCACGTCACCAAAGGTGCGGTTTGGGTTGTCCGTCAGACATTCCACAATCACCATGCAATTGCCCGGACCATAACCCTCGTAGCGCGCTGTTGCAAAATCTTCTCCGCCTCCACCCTTGGCCTTTTCGATCGCCTTGTCGATAACGTGCGAGGGCACCTGGCTCTTTTTGGCGCGCTCCAGCATCGCCCGTAACGACAGATTGCCATCAGGGTCGGTGCCCCCGCTTTTTGCGCACATGTAAATTTCGCGGGCAAAGCGGCTGTAAACTTTGGTTTTGGCGGCCGCAGTTTTGGCCATGGACTCTTTGCGGTTCTGGTAAGATCTACCCATTGGTGATACTCGTCATGGATGAAGGCAAAAACCGAATCATACACGCAGGTAGCTGCCAAAATCCACGTCAGGCCACAATTGGGTTGGTC
>DITX01000081.1:0-613 GCA_002422225.1 Gammaproteobacteria bacterium UBA6173 | reverse complement strand
CAGGTGCGGGCAAGTCTTATGTTGGCGATGTAATATCACAAGCTAAGGGCTGGCCGGTCTATCACGCTGATGTGGACATTACTGCCGAGATGAAGCTGGCGCTAGCAGAAGCGCGACCATTCACTGACACCATGCGCGATGCTTATTTTTCACAATTGCTAACGCACATCAAAAACCGGCAGCAACCGGGGCAACCATTGATCGTGACGCAAGGCGCTTATAAACAAAAGCATCGTGACTTCCTGCGTTTACATCTGCCTCTCATCACGTTCATTTGGGTGGATGCGCCGATCGATTTGATCATCGCGCGACTCGAACAGCGTGGGCAAGGCATTCGTGCTGCCAGTGCTGCCGCGCTGTTCAAAGATTTTGAGCCACCGCAGGATGGCAGTTTCTGTCTGATAAATGATGGTGATAAAAGTCGCATACTTGAACAAACTCAGCGTGTTACCGGCATGCTGCCGTGAATGCGCAGCATGATGGTTGACCCGCTTCTGGCAGGTGTTATGATCGGGTTCATTTTTTATGCCAGCAAGGCTGTTCAAACTTGAGCATCAGATCACTATGAGTGTTGTTTCTACTGCCAGCGAACGTATCTTCTTTAAGGTCGCGG
>DITX01000149.1:6811-13471 GCA_002422225.1 Gammaproteobacteria bacterium UBA6173 | reverse complement strand
CGGCGGCTTCAGTCGCAGCAACAACAGTGCAACCGGCATGAATGTCCGGCTCAGCAGAACCAGTGAAAACCTGTTCACCAGTTACAGTGGCAGTTACAGCCAGGGCGACAACTACACCGCCGCCAAGAATTTTAAAACTATTGCCATGACGGGGCGTCCGGGGCACACACTGCCGCTGGATGAAGTCGGCTCAACCGCTTATGAAACGCAGAACCACAATGTTCGTCTTGCCTACAAAACAGGCGCTGACGTGTTTGACGTGCAAGTGGGTTATCAGAATATGCCCAGTCAGTTGTACCCGAACCAACGCATGGATTTGCTCGACAACAAGCAGACGCGTGTGAACCTGAACTGGCAGCGCGAGACTGGCTGGGGACAGATCCAGAGCCGTTTGTATCACGAGCAAGTTGAGCATGGTATGGACTTTGGTCCAGACCGCCAGTTCTGGTACGGATCTAAAGCAGTCGGTGGTGCAGCCTGTTCGCCCATGGCTTTCCACGGAGATCCAGCGGGTACCTGTGCATCCGGTATGCCGATGTTTTCTGACTCCAAGAATTCGGGGCTCAGTCTGACCGCAGAAATAGATTTGCCGGCCAGAGGCATGGTGCGTGTTGGTGCGGAATTGCAGCAGTTCCGGCTGGAAGACTATTGGACTGCCTCCGGCGGCGCGATGGGTCCTGGCACCTTTGAAAACATCAACAATGGGCAACGAGACAGAACGGCTGTGTTTGCCGAACACGAACTGAATCTCGCAGACGACTGGCTGGTGATGTACGGCGCACGAATAGAGCGCGTGGTACGTGACGCCGACGACGTGCATGGCTACTCAACTGCTATGAATGCGATGGGTATGCAGGCCATGGAAGCGAACGCCTTTAACCAGGCCAATCGCAAAAATACCGATACCAATGTTGATCTGACCTTGCTGACCCGTTATGAATTGAGTAGCCAGATCGATCTGGAGCTGGGTGTGGCGCAAAAAGTGCGCTCTGCCAACCTGTACGAAACCTACCCATGGTCCTCCTGGACAATGGCCGCCTCTATGAACAATCTGGTGGGTGATGGCAATGGTTATGTTGGCAATCTGGCGTTGAATCCGGAGAAAGCGCATACCCTGTCAGCTAGCCTGAACTGGCGCAGTGCGGATACACGCCATGAATTCAGCGTGAACCCTTATATCACGCGGGTGGATGACTATATTGACGCGGTGGCGATCAACGCAACATGGCGTCCAGGTCAATACAACGTGCTCAAGTACCAGAATCAGCAAGCTGAGCTCAAAGGTGTGGACCTGACACTGGCGTCGCAACTGGCCAATAATGCCAGCGGTGATTGGAAATTGGCGGGTAACCTGAGTTTTATTGATGCCGAGAACACGGATACTGGCGCTGGTTTATATAACATCGTGCCCATGCAAGGTCGTATGACGTTGTCACAGGAACTTGGAGGTTGGGACAACAGTCTGGAGTGGGTGTTTGCGGGCAAAAAAGACGATCTATCGTCTGTGCGCAATGAACTGCCAACGGACAGCTACTCTCTTTTGAACCTGCGCTTGAGTCACAGCTGGGAGTCCGTTCGGCTGGATCTGGGTGTAGAGAATCTACTGGATGAGTTTTACTTCCTGCCCGCCGGCGGTACTTATGTTGCCCAGGGGATGACCATGTCCATTAATGGCATCCCGTTTGGCATCGGTGTGCCAGGCATGGGGCGATCAATTTATGCTGGTGTGAATTACAGCTTCTGATTGAAAAAGCCAACCAGGTTACTGATTGCAAGGGTAATCTGGTTGGCTTGGGCTTATCGGGCATCAGCCATTATTCTGATCATTGAGCTTTCAACTTCTGTCGCGATCTGAATCAAAGATGGCTCAGTTGATAATGCACTGAGCATTTCGACGGGCTTGATATAACCCAAATAGACTCTTTCATTTTCGGTATAAACCGAAATACGACAAGGCAAAGCCATATTCAAGCGCAATTGCTGCCTCATCAAAAGTTTTGTCGGTTTCTACGATGTTGTACATGCTGTTCCTCTGTTGATTTTCTGCGTTCGTTACCTAAACTCGTGTTAAACCGCGACGCCAAAAAGCGTACCCACTCCGGCAGTCGCTGCCATGGCAAGCGCTCCCCAAAAGGTAACTCTGGCTGCGGCTTTGAATACCGGCGCCCCACCTGCTTTGGCAGACACGGCGCCCAACAATGCAAGAAACACCAGGGAGCTTCCCGATACGGCCCACATCAGCATTGTTGTTGGAACAAGCAGCGCAATAATCAGTGGAAGCGCGGCCCCAATAGAGAATGTCCCAGCCGATGCAAACGCGGCCTGCACAGGTCGAGCCGTCGAGATCTCTGATATGCCCAGTTCGTCGCGCGCATGAGCACCCAATGCATCATGGCGCATCAACTGTGTTGCAACAGTTGCAGCAATCGATGGCTCGAGGCCGCGCTTGATGTAAATGGTGGCAAGTTCTGCATGCTCATGCTCAGGGGTGTTTGCCAACTCTGCGCGCTCTCTGTCGAGGTCGGCGCGCTCAGTATCGGATTGTGAGCTGACCGAAACATATTCACCTGCTGCCATCGACATCGCACCTGCTACAAGTGCTGCAACGCCAGCAACTAATACAGCCCGAGAGTCAGCACCTGCTGCTGCAACACCCAAAACCAAGCTTGCTGTGGAAACAATGCCATCGTTTGCGCCCAATACTGCTGCTCGAAGCCAACCAATGCGCTGTGTTCGATGACGCTCTGTGTGCCTCATCGGCTATTGCTCCATCCACTGCATAAAATTGACCGACGCGTTGATCAGGCGTGCGCGCGGCGTTTCCAGCAGCGCGGCATGCGCGCCACCGGCCAGCACCACCCATTGTTTGTTGGCATTAGGGATTTTTACAAACAGGCGGGCATGGGCGTCAGTATTGGCGAGTGGATCAAACTCTGCCTCCAGCAACAGTACTGGCACGGTGAGCAGCGCTCCGTCGAGTGCATTCCATTGATGTAACTGATTCCAGTCGGCGCGCACCGGATCAGCCGCCAGTGCAGCCGCCACAAAGGTGTCGATGGCGTGCTGACTGATGGCGCCAGGTACAATAAAATCCGAGGCGGCAGCCTCAGCAGTTGTCGGGCGACGCGGTGGTTCTCCGCTGTTGGTGTCCAGAGGTACCTCGACATCCGGATCGGTGGGATAACCAAACAGCGTCACGGAACGGAAGGCGTCGGGATAACGTTGTGCCGCCAGTTGCGCCACCATCGAGCCATACGACCAGCCCCAGACGTGGGTCTTTTCGCCGTTACGTACCTGCGGCGTTTGCGGAGGACAGTTGTAGCAGTGTCAGCAAAAGAAAGCTTGTGCAAAGCTGCCATGTAGAAAGTGAAAAGCGTTTTATGGTGTTGGTGTCCAGTTCGGTGCGTCCGGTGGTTAACGTTGAGTAAGGCTACGATTACTTCTAACAAATAGCCATTTTTAGTGAAAGGTCTCGCTTGTCTACCTCGTCATGACCGTTCAGATAGAGAAGGTGAGGGAGATGTTGACAGTCGCGAACTCATGAGTCCATTACGGATAAGAAAGCAGGGGTTCAACCCCGAGTACTCGGTCACTTGCCCTGGAAGTACACCACGCGGCAAGCAGGCTCAAACCTTTTTTACTACGCAGCCCGATGACTTCGTGCTCGCTCATCGTAGTTAAACATCGCTCCGATCGCCAGGTCATAATCCAGTCTCTCCCCCTGCCAGTTCGTCACCGCCGTGTGTGAGTCAATCACCAAACCAAAGCCCTCGTGTTCTCGTTCAATCGCCAGTATTTCATTTGCCATGTCCTCAGCGGCCGTTGCAAATTGCGGAACAAGGACTGCGGGCATTGCGTCACCCGCCGGGGTCAAAAACTCAAACTGCTGTTCAGTGCGCTTCACAATCTCGTAACCTTGCTGATGCAGCAGCCGATGATGATGTCGGCAGAGCAGCACAAGATTATCGAGCCGTGTCTCGCCGCCATCGCACCAGTGCTGCACGTGGTGCGCGTCCACGTAGCGGGATTCGCAGCAGCCCGGAAAGCGGCAACCGTGATCACGAATCTGCAAAGCGCGTCGGATTGATGGAGGAATGGCGCGGGTCTTGCGGCCGATATTCAGCACATTGCCGCTTGCATCTTCCAGCACCGGGACCAATGACGCGTCGCAGCACAGGCGCCTGGCGGTGGCTGGCGACAGCGGCAGGTGATGTGCGCCGCTCTCGATTGAGCATTGAGGCTCATTGCCGCGCTCCATGTGGATGACCACCTGATATTTGTCGGCGGACGACAGGGGCTGCAAGCCTTCTTCCATCGTGTTCATCGCCTGCTCGGCCAAGGCCAGCAAGGCATCAGCACGTTTCTGCGGAAACGTTTTTTCCGGGAGATTTGCAGAGTCGTCAATCTGACTGACAGGTGGATTCTGCGCAGCGACCATCGCGTCCATGGCTTTCATAAAGACAGCGCCGTCTTCGGGTGTCATCCGGCCTCGCAGCACCAGCATGCCGTCTTCGTCATAGAAGCAGGTGAGTTCACGCGCGGCGTATTGACACTGGTCACGACGGTCATCGGTCAGACTTTCAGCGCGGCGATACTTACGCACCAGCTGCTCGACGTGTTGCGCGGTGCCATGCAGTGCCACTTGCAACAGCATCTGTTCATTTTGCGGCGTCGCGGAACGGGTCATGGCGCGCACTTTAGAGTAGCTGATTGTGCCGGCGCGAAAGGCCTCGTCTATTGCCGGAAGTTGTTGCAGGCTTTTTGCAACGCGTACTTTTTCGCGCGCGGCGCCCAGATCAATACCGCAGTGGTAGTTGAGCCAGTGCGCTGGAGATTTGATGCCGTTACCCGCCCACGCGTCGCGCTTGATGAGCGCAGCGAGCAGGGTCAGGAAGCGATGCTGAGCGGCATTGATGTGTCCGGCGAGACGGGTAATTTCGTCGCTGAGCGCGGCATTGTCTGCGGGGATGAAAGTGAGGGACGGCAGCTGTGACATGGGACAATTCCTCCTTGGAATGGGCGGCTATTGACGAGCTCAAGTGTCTGTATATATATCCATATAATACGCCTATCTAAATGATTTAAATAGTAAATATTATCGAATTTTTTAATGAGTAAACAATGAATCAGGATCGGCAACCTCATAAACACCAAACAGGTGTGCCCTCCAAGAGGGTTAATATTTCGCCTGTTGTGTTGAGGAAAAGTCATTAATGGAGGGCCTGCTTAGTACGTCAACTCAAGATGCGATGCTACCTTTCATAAACTGCCTGCATCGCAACGGTTTTGCGGCTTTGTGACAAAGCGGTCACAAAATCTTCATCAAGCTGTCAAGCAAGCTTCATAAACTCGTCTTCAGCGTGTCACATAGATGACCCCAAACCCACGTTTCAAGCTCTGGAGCCGATTCATGTCTTCACTTTCAAGATTCCGTAAAAAAATTCTGCCACTGATGGTCCGCACTGCTGTGCCGACCATTGCCTTACTGTTCGCAGCTGAAACCTTTGCGCAGACCGGTGTGGTTGCCGGTCGCGTTGAAGATCGTGCAGGTTCTGCCTTGCCCGGCGCTCAAATTACGATTCAAGAACTTAATGTGCGCGGCGTGACCAACACGCAGGGCGAGTTCACCCTAGGCAGCCTGCCCGCGGGCACCTACACAGTTGTCATCGACTACCTGGGTTACGAATCAACCACACAACGCATTACCGTCGCTGATGGTCAGCGTGCCTCGATTTCTCTGGCGCTGCGTCCGGCCGGAACCATCGAGGAAATCATTGTAAGGGCATCCCCGATTGTGGATAGTCAGGCGCGTGCGCTCAACCAGCAGCGTATGGCTGACAACGTCAGCAACGTGATTTCGTCTGACGCGATTGGTCGTTTTCCGGACTCCAATATTGCAGAAGCTTTACAGCGTGCACCTGGCGTCGGCATTCAGCGTGACCAGGGTGAAGGACGTTATATCAACGTGCGCGGCGCGCCGGCAGAATTCTCAGCGGTTGCCATTAATGGCGTCAGCATGCCCGCGCCGGATCCGTTTACACGCGCAGTTGATCTGGACACCATTCCATCTGATATCGTCAGCCAGATTGAAGTGTCCAAGACTTTGCGTCCTGATCAGGATGCCGACTCGATTGCAGGTGCGGTCAACATTGTGACGCGCTCTCCGTTTGACAACCGTGGCCCACAGCTGCGCGGCTCAGCCGGTATGAGTGACAACGAATACGGCAATAACGATACACGTGGCTCTTTGCAGGCCAGCAATCTGTTTGGCAGCGAGCAGCAGTTTGGTGCACTGGTGTCATTGAGTTACTCCAAGACCCGACGTCAGGTTGATAACGTCGAGAACGTCTGGGCAGTGCTGGATCGTCCGGGCGGTGGTGACGTACTGAGTCTGATCGAAACCTTGTTTAAAGATTACGATACCCGTCGTGAGCGTATGGCGGCAACTACCTCACTGGAATGGCGCCCCACGGATACCGACAGCTACTATATGCGCGGCTCTTGGGCTCGTTTTACGGATGATGAGTTCCGTAACCGTGCGGACATTATCTGGGAAGACGGTACTCTGCAACCGGGTGCGACTGATCTGAACGGCACGTTCAATGCTGTGCGTATACAGAAGCAGTTCCGCCACCGTGTGCAGCAAAACAACATCACCTC
>DITX01000149.1:0-6747 GCA_002422225.1 Gammaproteobacteria bacterium UBA6173 | reverse complement strand
GTGTTTGCGACAGGTGAGTTGGCACGTGTTGATCGTATGAGTTTCCGCGAGAATACCTTCCGCTGGAACACCGGTGTGGAAGACGAAGTCAGCGTGCAGGCCAATGTGGAAATGCCAGGCATGATGTTCAGTCAGCCTACCACCTACCAGTGGGGTATCAAATTCCGTGGCCGTGAAAAGACCCATGACGAAGAGCGTTACCGTGACCGTCGTGCCACATCTGCGCCAACGCAGCCACTGCTGACTTTCCTGACTAGCACACCTTCGACTAACTATGGTTATGACTTGGGTTTCAAGATGGATCCGGTGCTGGTTGATGCACATTTGGAAAGCAGCAGGGCTGCAGGATTGACACAGCGCCGTATTCCACAATCGATCACCGCGGATTACAGCGTTGATGAAGACATTTCCTCAGCGTACGGTTCTGCACGGATCGAGTACGATCAAGCCGAACTGCTGCTGGGCCTGCGTATGGAGCGCACCGAGCAGAACTCCAGCTCACCGTCGTTTAATGAAGTGACAGGTGCCATTGGTGAACGTACGGCTGGCAACAGCTACACGGAGTTCTTCCCGGGCGCGACGCTGCGTTATAGCTTCAGTGAAAACCTGATTGGTCGTGCGGCGATTACACGTTCCATTTCTCGCCCGAACTTCCCGCAGATTGTGCCGCGCCTAGTCGAAAATGATTCCTCAACCATCGTCCGTGTTGCCTCCGGCAACCCGGATCTGAATCCGACACTGACCAACAACGTCGATCTGATGCTTGAGTACTATGTTGAGCCGCTAGGTCTGATTTCGGGCGGATTGTTCTACAAAGATCTGGCCGACTATCGCTACGAACTGACGCTGAGTGGCACCTTTGAAGGGCAGGCAGCGCTGATCACGCGTCCGGAGAATGCACCCGATGGCCGCATTCTGGGTGCCGAATTGAACTGGCAGCAGCAGCTGACCATGTTGCCCGGTTTCTGGTCCAATTTTGGTGTGTTTGCCAACTATACTTATACCGATGCGCACATGAATCTGGGTCGCTCCTATGGTGGTCGCAGCCGCTTTGATCTGCCGGGTCAGTCAGAGCACACCTACAATCTGTCAGCGTTTTACGAAGCTGATGGTCTGAGTGTGCGTCTGTCGTATACGGATCGTAGCGACTATTTGAATGAAATTAACGCGGATGATGGCCGCCTTGACCTGTACTGGGAAGGCCGTTCGCAGTTGGATCTGACCGCCAGTTATGCGGTGAACGATAACCTCGAAGTGTTCTTTGAAGGCAAGAATCTGAGCGACAGCCCAGGTACCCGATACTACGGCGACCGTCAGCGTACCTACGAGTACGAAAAGTTCGGTTCGCTGTATTTCTTGGGTGCACGCTTTAACTTCTGACCATCTGTACGGGCAGGGACGCCCGCACAATTAGCTTTCTAAATGACTATAAATAAACTGCCGCAGCGCCTCAGGTGATTCAGGGCGCTCGCTGCGGCCAAGTACCTCGCCCTGCGCATCAAATAAAACCAGCGCGCCATCGCTGATGTTGTGCTCGCTGGCAAATGCCACACCTTCCGGGTGACCGGTATGCACAACCAGAAACTGTACTGCGTTTTCAAATTCGGGATGAATCTGCAGCATCTGTTGCATCACCAGTTCACCGCCCATCACGTGCACTTCACGCAGCATCACCAGTGCCGGCACACCTTGTCCCACTTGGGTCAGATCGTTGGAGAATGAACCTTTGGGCAGCAACTGCCACATGACCGCGCCGGCCAACAACACGCCTGCGATGATGAGCAACAGGCGGGTCAGGCGTGTGCTTGTGGATGTTTGGGGGGTGGTGGTCATGGTTTGTCTCCGTTCTTTCTTAAGTTCGACTGTTTTTCAAATGCGTCTGTAATCAATACGCGTGCGAACCTGACCGGCAATGGCACCAGAGTATTGCAACAGCGTGCTACCTTGCGGAGGCTGAGATAAACTGGAAACTCATGCTGAAGCTAACTTTAATACGTGTAAGTCCGTAGCCTGAACGTTGATAGCTTGACAGCATCTTGGTGGTATATACAATGTATACACTTTTTTGTCGGGCGCACTGGAGAATGACATGGCAAATTCAATCGCAAAGTGGGGTAATAGCGCCGCGATCCGGCTCCCCAAGAACATATTGGATGCGCTTTCTTTAAAAATTGGTGATTCAGTGACTATTGTGCAACAAGGGAATACCGTTGTTATCGAGCCGTGCAAACCGTCCCTGGACGATTTGCTTGCCAAGGTAAGGCCAGAGAATCGACATGTGGAAGTGCTCACAGATTCTGCAGGTAATGAGCTGTTATGAGTGTGGCGCCAGATGTGGGCGACATTGTTATCGTGGATTTCAACCCACAGTCCGGTCATGAGCAAGCAGGAAAACGCCCGGCGCTTGTGTTAAGTTCTCGAAAATTCAATGAAATAACCGGGTTTGCGTGGTTATGCCCGTTAACACAGCAGACAAAGGGATATCCATTTGAGGTTTGTGTGGCTGGCAGCAAAAAAACACGCGGAGTGATATTGGCGGATCAACTCAAATCGCTGGACTGGTCCGCCAGAAATCTTCACAAGGTGGATGCTGTGAATCTCACATGTATCACTGAAGTCAAACGTTTGGTTGCAAGCATTTTGGATCTCTAGTGTAACGGTGAATGACAATAGAGAGCCGGACAGGGCCGACTGCCATCAGCCTATAATTTCATTTAAACCGTCCACAATGTGGGCGAGTTCTTCAGGCTCGATGCTACTGATCACTTTTCCGATACGTTCAGTTGAAAGTGTGCGAATTTGACTGATCTTGACCCAGGAGCGTTTGGGTAATTTTGAATTGGAAATCTCATGTGTCAGCGGAAAGCCTGCGCGCTGCTCCTGACTACTAAGAGCCATCGCAATCACTGTGCCGGATCTTTCGTTAAAGATATTGTTGCTGAGTATGAGCACCGGCCGCTCTCCTGACTGCTCGCGACCCACCACAGGGTTGAGATCAGCCCACCTGATTTCACCCCTTAATATTTTGGCCATTCTGCCAGATCCTCAGTCAGGCCTTCATCCGCAACAGCTTTTTCAGCCACCGGATCAAGTTTTGCGCACTCTTCCACTAGGCGACAGCGCTCAAGTCGTGCTAGTTTCTCCTGCACAGCGTCCTGAATGGCTTTGCTACGATTCGCGTATATCTTGCGCTTTACCAAGGCGTCAACTTTGGCAAGAACCCCTTCCTCTATGCTGATGGCTACTTTGGTCTGGGTCATATCTGAAATCTCTTTTGGTATTACGATTTATCATACTCCTGGGTCAGATTGGCTGCAAGGCAGCACAAGGTTCACGGTTGAATGGATTTGTCTTGAATGTATAGACTGTATTTCTGCACCTTGCTCATCAAAGAGAAGTGACTACCGGCTGGTGATTCAACAACCAATCCAGTGTATGGTCATATGGTCATTAACAAAAAAGAGAACAACAAATCATGACTAATGGTTCCCCGGCATCAGGCAGACTCCCTGCCTTCATCCCACCCTTTTGGTTGGCCGCCTTTCTTGGTTTCAGCCTGCTGTACATCGCGCTGCCAGGCCTCATCCCCTCGGGTGGGCGTTGGTTGTTCAAGATTATTCCGATTGCCTTGTTGCTCCATATGGCAGTGACGCAAACAGCAGGCAGAACCCGCACGCTGCTGAGCCTGGGGCTGGTGTTGTCTGCGATTGGGGATGTGTTGCTGGCGCATAGCGGCATGTTTGTGCAGGGCTTGGGCGCATTTTTGCTGGCACAAATCACCTACACCGTCCTGTTTGTGACACAAGGCCGTTGGCAGCCCGCTCGCCTGCTGTGGGCTGCGTTGATTGTGATGTATGCCGCGGTGTGCACGCTGGTGATTGTTCCGCAGGCGGGCGACATGCAGTTGCCGGTCACGGCTTATATGATTGCTATCAGCTTGATGGCGATAGCAGCGGGCTTCAGGGACGATCCCCAATTTCTGTGGGTAGCGATGGGTGCGTTGATTTTTATGATCAGCGATACACTGATTGCCGTCGGCCGCTTTGTGACGCCGTTTGAGTATTCCGGCATTGCGGTGATGTCGACGTATTATCTTGCTCAGTTACTGATCTGTCTGGGTGTTGTCGCCAGCCAGTATCCCAGCCAAGCGCATGGGAAGTAGGCAAAAATCAAATCCACCGCGATAAACCACGTCGGAGCGGGAATCATGCGCCCGCGCTAGTATGCTCCAAACCAAAACTCAGTTCAAAGCGGGTGGGATTTCCTCGGTTGACCGTGACCTGCGCTTCGATTTGTGACGCCAATGCCTCCATCAATAGCAGCCCCAGTGTTTCACTCCCCGTTGATTCATCTTTAGGTGGCAGACCAATTCCGTTATCGGTGATCGACAAAGTCGCTTTGCCGTTTTCTACAAGTTTGAGTGCAACGGTCAATGTCCCGCAGCGGTTGTCGGGAAAAGCATGCTTCAGCGCATTCGAGACCAATTCGTTAACAATCAGACCCAAAGGCAGACTGCGATTCATCGACAGGATCAAGGGGTCCAGATCAAGCAACAGTTCTATGCGATTTCGATCCGCACCATAGGATTGCACCAGATTATGGGTCAGCGAGGTAATAAATTCGGTGGCATCTATCTGGGCAAAATCCTGAGACTGGTAAAGAATCTGGTGGATTAGCGAGATAGTTTTGACGCGGTTCTGACTGTCACGCAAGGCGGTTCGGGCTTGTTCCCCGACCACCTGATCCATTTGCATACCAATCAGGCTATCGATAATTTGCAAATTGTTTTTCACCCGGTGATGAATCTCCGACAGCAGTGTTTCTTTGGCGAGCAGGGCAGATTTGAGGGATTTCTCTTGCTGCTTACGTTCGGTAATGTCTACCACCGATGCCAGAATCATCACGCCGGTGGCGGCATGCAGTGGGTTCAAACCGATTTCGACGGGGAACTCGTTGCCCTGTTTATTCAGCGCATACAGGTCTCTGCCTTGCCCCATCACCCGGGATACAGGTTGGCCGATGTACGCATGACGCACCTCAGGGTGATGCGCTCTGAAACGCTCGGGCACTAGCATGTCGATGTTTGCGCCGATCAACTCGTCACGACTGTAGCCAAACATGGTTTCAATCATGGAGTTAGCCAACACAATGTTGCCAATGTCATCCACGATGACCATGCCATTGGGTGCCGCTTCAATCGCAAAATGCATCAGTTTGTCGCTGTCCAGCAACACGGACTGATCTTCTGATATCACGTGAGTCTAGCCTCCTGTTGGATCGGTTTGAGTGTCTGACCCAGTTCATGCCCAAGAACAATAATCGCGGTGGCGATGGCGCAATCGTTGCGCTCCTCTGGAATCTCCTTAACAAACGATTGATCAATTTTCAGTCGATGAATAGGCAATAGCTTTAAAGAGCTCATACACGAATAGCCGGTACCAAAGTCATCAATCGAGATGGTGACACCCAGCGATTCAATCCTGCGCAGTGCAGAAACACTGGCTTCTGAATTCTGCAAGGACGACTCCGTCACTTCCAGTTCAAGAAACTCGCCAGGCATTGCATTGGTTTTGAGTGCATCAGCCACAATTTTTACAAACTGCGGATCGCGCAGCTGCATCACCGACACGTTCACGGCAATGCGCAGGCCGGTGATGCCCTCATGGACCCAGCGTCGGTATTGTCGGCACGCTTCGCCTATTACCCATTTACCGATGTCGACAATCAATCCACTGTTCTCAGCAATCGGAATAACTTCGGCAGCAGACAGCAAACCAAACTCCGGATGCTGCCAGCGGATCAGCGNNCGCAGTTCCTGCTCGCGGTTCAGGTAGTGCGCCACTTGACGGGTCATTTGTGGCTGGTAAAACGCGAAGCAGCACCGCCCCATATTTTTGGCCGAATACATAGCGGTATCTGCCATCTTCACCAGATCGTCTTTGTCACGGGTATCCGTGGGATAAATGCTAATCCCGACACTGCAAGTCGGCATAAATTCATTGTTGCCGAGCAACATGGGTTGGTGCACCACATCAATGATTTTTCGGGCCAGCACCTCAAGATCGTCGACCGCTGTAAACGTGTCCACCATCACAATAAATTCGTCGCCACCAATTCTGCAGAGGGTGTCTGAGTGTCGCAAAACCGGACGCAATCTATCAGCAACCTTGCGCAGCATCTGGTCGCCCACCTGATGTCCCAGCGTGTCATTGACGCGTTTGAAGTGATCTAGGTCGATAAACAACAGCGCCAGGGGTTGATTGGTGCGTTCGGCGCGCGCCATGGCCATGTTCAAGCGATCCATAAACAAATGACGGTTGGGAAGCTCAGTGAGCGCGTCATAGTAGGCAATGTATGCCAGCTCGGCCTGGGCACTCCGGATTTCTGATATGTCAGAAATCAGGATGACAAACTGCCAGTTTGTGTGGCCTGCCTGAGTGATTGGCGAGATATTGACCAGTGCGTTAAATAGCTCTCCATCTGATCGATACGAACAGATTTCACCGCGCCAACTTGCGCCTTCAGCGAGTTTGGCCATCATGTCTGTCCAGACTTCCAGTCCAATATTGTCCGAGGACAGTAAGGCCAGTGGCAAGCTCTGAACCTCGGCTTCAGTTTGACCGGTCATCCGGTAGAACGCTGAATTGGCATTCATGACAGCCAGATTGTGATTGGCAATAACAATCGCTTCCGAGCTGGTGTTAAAGACCAGTGCAGCTTGCCTGAGTTCCTTTTCAATCCGTTTGC
>DITX01000166.1 GCA_002422225.1 Gammaproteobacteria bacterium UBA6173 | reverse complement strand
GTTGATCTGAAGTATTCCGTCAACGTCAATGTGGGTGATGACTCTATCGATTTCTCTGAAGGCTGGGTTGGCGATATTCAATACGCGTTGATCATTCAAACCTCAGGCTCAAACCGCTGTATCGAAGCTGACAATACCGGCGACTCACTGCCCGACAATATCGCTCCGTTCACTAAAGGCCGTGTTTCCAACATGACCTGCATTACCTCAAACGTTGATACCAATGCAGGCACCGCTCCTAGCTCAAAGGGTGATGCTGAAGGCCCTCTGTTCCGCGAAGGTTCCTACTTCGAAATGTACAACTCAATCATTACCTCCAATGCCACGGGCATGGCCAGCAATGAGTGTTTTGAAATTGAGCATGCACAAACTGTTGCGGGTGTGCAATCGGGATTCTCCGTGGCTGCAGGCAACGTAGTGGCATGTACCGAGGCGCTGAAAATTGCTTCGACAGCCGGCCTTGATCTTCGCGCATGGTGGTTGAACAGCGGCAACGCAGTGGTTGATGCCACAGCAAACTTGCCTGCAACCGTCATTACCGGGCTAAGCCCGACTACACCACGCGCTTATGTGACTGCTCCGGCGATGACTACGGCGACCGGTGCTGCAATTACTGTACCCGTGTTTGATGTCAGCCGTCTGCGCGATGACTTTTCAGCGGCGGCAGTGCCGTCACTGGGTGCGGCAGGTAGCAGCTCATTCTTCGACGCAGTTGACTTTATCGGTGCAGTAAAAACTGGTGAGGACTGGGTATCAGGCTGGACAACAGGCCTGTAATCGCCGCGCTTGTGAGGTTTGAGATCAAGTAAACAAGCGGGGATAAGGCGGCATGTCTTATCCCCGCACTGGCTTGAGCAAATTGACAGAAACGGATTGATATCATGAAAAAAACTTTGAATTGGCAGAAGCGTGAATTGGCGTTGGCCGTGGCTCTGGTAGTGGCCGGCCCAACATTGTTTCCTTCGGCAGCAATGGCCCAAGATGCGAGCGCAACGCAAGTCGCAGCGGCCCAGATCGATGAAATTGTGGTGATGGGTCGACTTCGCGATGCTGCACGTTCGATAGTGATGGAACGAGTTGAGCAGCCATTTGCCGCTGAAATTGTGGGGGTGGAACAGATCTCCCGCGCAGGTGATTCGGATGTGGCCATGGCTCTTCGTCGTGTTACCGGACTCACACTGGTGGATGGCAAGTACATCTATGTGCGCGGACTTGGTGAACGTTATTCCAGTGCGACATTAAATGGCGCTGAGATTCCCTCGCCGGAGCTGAGCCGCAACGTGATACCGCTGGACTATATTCCTGCCTCTATCCTCGAATCAGTAAAAATCCACAAAGCGTATTCAGCCGACCAGCCTGCCGCATTCGGTGGCGGAAACGTTGATATCCGCACACGTGGTACGCCAGATGATCTGGTATTTGACGTGTCTGTAGGTACGGGTTGGGACTCTGAAAGCTCAGGCAAAGGTTTACGAAATCTGGGTGATCAGGGCGATATGCCTGTGTCTATCCGCGATGCATTAAACAGGTATCAAGGTGATATCAGTCCATCAAACATCACCCGATTTGAGTTTCCTGGGGTTGGTACACCAACTGCCGCCCAGCAGGCAACCGGCATTCAGATCAACCGTGAACTGATGCGTGCGTTAAATCGTGATATTGGCATCGAAACCGAGCGCTCCTTAAACGCTGATACTAATTTCTCTGTGACAGCGGGTAATGCCTGGGATGTTTCCAACGAATTGTCAGTGGGCGCTCTTGCCAGTTTCAGCATTGGTGAATCAACACGTAACGCTGACCAGTTTGAACGCACGTTTTCAAATCCGGAAGAGTCCTTCAGTGATATTCGCCGTACGTTCACTAATGACAGCTTGACTGGCGCTGTGAATCTCAGTGCCACTTGGCAGGGTCGCCACACAGTCGGCACTAACAGTTATCTGCTGCAGGATGATGAAGATCTGTCGTCCATCGTGCTCGGGTTTAACCCCGACTTCCAGCAGGCTGGCGGCCGCCAGCGGCGAACCAACGAAACCCGTATGGAAAAGCGCGAACTGGAAGTGCATCAGTTAACCGGTGAACACCGTTTTGAGCGTTACGATCTGGACCGTTTTAATATGCCGGCATTTTTAGAGTCCATTACCGGCATTGATGTGAACTGGTTCTATTCAGATGCAAGAGCGGGCACCAGTGTGCCAAACGGTACGTCCGTGCAAGGTACAAATTTACTGAATCCGGCAAGCGGTGAAGTATTGTTAACGCAGGTAAACACGGGTTCCTCTGCGCAGTTCTCGTTTCTGGATCTTGAGGACAGCGTTGAAAGCATGGGCTACCAGGTTGATGCTCAATTTGACCTGGGCTTCACCAACGGCACCGTCAGTGGCGGCTATACGCGCAGTCAGAAGGCGCGCGAGTACTACGGATATACTGCGAATATCGTGATGGGCGCAGTGGGTCGTGATGGCCTGCCCTCACAGGTGTTTGGTGACCAGAATCTGCAAGACCTGACAAATGGTTTTTTCCTGAGCATGGGCTCCAATTTCGGCACGGAAAGTTACATCGCTGGCGAAACCAAGGTCGCAGCATTCGGCTCTGTTGATGCGTTTTTTATGGATAACTGGCGCGTTACTGCTGGCCTGCGTTGGGAAGATTTTTCGCGTGGTGTGATGCCATTGGATTTGCTGGATTACACAGGCGATTCACTCAACGCCATTATTGAAAAGATGAATTTGCCAGATCAGAACTATGCACTGCGTGAAGACGATTATTATCCGGCGGCAGCATTGACGTACATGCGAGATGGCTTGTTTGGCACGAATAATTTCCAAATCAGACTTGGTTACGGTAAGACCGTGGTGCGTCCTGATTTGCGTGAATTTGCTGACATTCAGTTCATTGACCCCGAGTTGAATGACCGTGTGCAAGGCAACCCTAACCTGAAGTTTTCAGAGATCGACCATATCGATCTGCGCACCGAGTTGTTCTTCGACAACGGTGATAACCTGACGGTGTCTTTGTTCCATAAGGATATCAGTAATCCTATCGAACGCATTCAGCGCCCTGGCCCACAGGATGGTCGCTTGCTGAGTTTCGAAAACGCACTGGCGGGTGAGATCTACGGAGTTGAGTTTGAGGGTTTAAAAAATATCGGTCGCGGATTTTTTGTCAGTGGCAACGTGGTACTGAGTGATTCCGAAATCAGTTTTAACGAATCCTCCTCACAAACCAGTCTGCAGCGTCGCTTGACCGGTCATTCTGAATACGTGGTGAATACCCAATTGGGCTTTGACTCGGACAATGGCAAACACTCCGCATCTATGTTGTACAACGTGTTTGGCGAGCGCATTTTCTACGGCGGACGTTCACCGTCCCCGGATGCCTATGAAAGTCCGTTCAATTCATTGGATTTGACGTATTCATACTTCCCCACCGGTAGAATTACGCTGCGTCTGCGTGCACAGAACTTGTTGGGCGAAGACAGAGAGTTCCTGCAGGATGATGTCAAAATCATCGAAGTCGACAGTGGCACTCGCGTACGTGTGGACTTGCAATGGAAGTTCTGAACATCAAAACGATGTCTGTGGTCAAGACAGCAAGCCTGCTTTCAACAGCAGGCTTGCTGGCTTGGTCAGCTGCGTATGTTGCCGGTCTAATCTGGCATGTTGTGGCGCCTGATGTCAGTGTGTCAGCCACCGAGACTGTGTCCGATGTTCAATTGGTGTCTGCGGTCATGCCTGCCGCAAACAGCAGTATTGATCTTGACCGTTTGCGGTCGGTGTTTGCATTGCAGGCACCCGGCCAGCGCGTTGTGGCAGATACTCAAAGCAGTATTGACATGACGGCAGAGCAAACGCGTCTGTTGTTGACATTAAAGGGCGCGGTGCTTAGCAGTGACCCCGCATATTCGCGCGCTATTATTGCCAGTGGTGATAGCCAGCACGGCTACAAACCCGGGGACAGCATAGCTGACATGCCCGGCAGCGTGGTTCTGCAAGCGGTCTATCAGAGCTATGTGCTGCTTGATAACAACGGTCGCACTGAGATATTGCGCATGGATAATGAGCAGACAATGCCCGGGTATCCTGCTCAATCGCTCGCTTTGCAGCAAACAGACTCCCCGGCAGCGATCAATATAACCTCTTCGCCAGCCAAAAAATTTTCTGGGCAGTCTTTCTCTGATCTGGTGCGCATACAGCCGGTGTTTGAAGCTCAGGACAGCAAGAATGCGGGCGCACTACGTGGTTTGCAGATCCGCCATGGCAGTCGTCAGGATTTCCTGAGCGCAGCAGGTTTGCGTCAGGGGGATCTGATTACGGGTGTCAATGGCACCTCTCTGGATAACCCGGCACAAATACCGCAGTTAATGCAGCAATTATCCTCTGCCCAATCAGTCACTTTGCACGTGTTGCGCGATCAGCAAGTGGAAAACGTACATCTTGATCGCACGCAGTGGTAGCACTACATATCAGGCACGCTGTCATCGTTTTGTAATATGGCGGTCACATCGCTGTCACATCCGAGTCATACCATTGTCATACGCAAATTGACCTTGAACAAATTCAGCCTGGACTGGCTGACACAAAGGACAGCGCATGACCCTCAGCATAACCCCCAAAAAGATTTTCTTAAGCCTTGCGGCAAGCATGTCAACGCTGCTTGCCATGAGTGTGTTTGCTCAGGACATTACCTGGACGCCGAATTTCCGAGACAGTGATGTGTTGGAAGTGATCAGAGCGGTGCAGGATGTGACCGGCAAAACCATGATTATTGATCCACGGGTACAGGGTCAAATTACGGTGATGAGTAACACCGCCGTCGATGCGGATGCGTATTATCAAATTTTCTTGCGCGCACTTGATCTCAGTGGTTTTACAGCGGTTGAAACCGGCAACAACATGGTCAGTATTCTGCCCACTCAGGACGCAAGAGCGGCACCTTTGCCGTTTGCCGACTTCAGTGCTAGCGACAGCAGCCAGTATGTTACCGAAGCGTTTTATCTTGAGAACGTGTCTGTTGCCCAGGTGTTGCCTGTACTGCGTCCATTGGTGTCACAAAGCACTGGGCAGATGTCTGCGTATCCAGCTGGCAACATGATTTTGCTGGTTGATACAGTGGCCAATGTGGAGCGCATTCGTCATATCTTGCAACGTATTGATCAAAGCTCCATTCCAGAAACCGAGATGGTCAGGCTGCAGTTTGCCAGCGCACTTGATATGGTGACATTGCTGCGTGATTTGCAGGAAGAGCGTACGCTAACAGAAGAGGAACCGGTTAGCACGCGTTTGCAAATTTCTGCCGATGAGCGCACCAACTCTGTGTTGATCACCGGTGGGCGGCGACAGCGCGAAAACATCCGTGAACTGGTTGCCCTGCTAGATCAACCACGTGAACAAAATGGCAATACCCGGGTTGTCTATCTTGAGTACGCTAACGCTTCGCGCGTCGCAGAAGTGCTGAGTGCCGTGGTGCGCGACCGGTTTGGACTGTCAACTGACGATGCACAAAACACGCAGCCACGACAAGCCAGTATTCAGGCTGATCCGGATAACAACGCCTTGATCATTACCGCTGACCTTGATGTGGTAGATTCATTGATGGATGTGGTACAGCGCCTTGATATTCAACGCGCACAAGTACTGGTCGAAGCGATCATTGTTGAAATCAACGACGACGTCGGCCAGAACCTCGGCATTCAGTGGTTATTCCGGGATGACAGTGGCGGTTTTGCCAGTAGCTTTGATGCCGGTAATAATCTCCAGCAACTGGGGCTGGTGACGGAAGGCGCATTGTCCGATGACCGACGTGATGCCCTCACCGGGCTGGCAGCGGGTCTAGCCGGTGTTGCCGGGCAAAGTATCGGCATAGGCCGCCTGGGCGGCAGTACAGATCTGATGGCATTGATTGATCTGCTGCAGGCCAACAGCGGCGCCAATATCTTATCGACACCCAATATTCTCACGACCGATAACAGCGAAGCAGTGATCACCGTGGGTGAAAGTGTGCCTTTTGTCACGGGTTCCTTTACCAATACCGGTGGTTCGGGCAGCGTCCAAAACCCCTTTCAGACCATCAATCGTCAGAACGTCGGCACAACTTTACGTGTTACTCCCCATGTCAATCGCGGTGATCGCGTGGCGCTGGACATCAGTCAGGAGATCTCCAGCATTTCTCCCAAAGCCGGTGCTGTTGATCTGATCACCAATGAGCGAAAGATCGAAACCCGTGTCACGGTTGCTGATGGCGAAACCGTCGTGCTGGGCGGACTGATACGTGACAACGTCATTCAAACTGAGCAGCGTGTGCCCTTGCTTGGCAGCGTGCCGGGCATCGGACGACTGTTTCGTTCGCAGTCCAGCAGTGTGCAAAAAACCAACCTGTTGGTATTTATCCGACCTACTATTTTGCGTGATGACGATGCGCTGCGTGGTGCCACCGCAGAAAAGTATCAGCTGATCCGTGATCAGCAATTGCAACAAACCCCGCTCAGTGGCTGGTTGTTTGATGAAGATGACATGCCGGTGCTGCCAGCCTGGGAATCAACAAGGTCTGGTCAGGCTGACGCAGAGGATGCCCGCCCCCGTCAGACCGAGCCGTGAGGCTGACGCAATGACCCATGCCCATAACCAGATTCGCTTGCTGCCATTCGAGTTTGCCCAGCTACACGGTGTGTTATGGGATGGCGAAACAC
Source organism: Gammaproteobacteria bacterium UBA6173 (assembly GCA_002422225.1). Lineage (GTDB taxonomy): Bacteria > Pseudomonadota > Gammaproteobacteria > Pseudomonadales > Pseudohongiellaceae > Pseudohongiella. Next base: position 1,385 of record DITX01000166.1, on the reverse strand, counting down.
TGTTGTGCCGGCAGACGCCTGCGTTGCCTGTACTGCTTGAGTTGCGTCGTGTATTGGGCAGCGGTCTGCAGTGGCATCTGAGCGATCCGACCACGTTTCAACAGACGCTTACCCGCTTGTATCAGAGTGGGGCCGATGCCGCCCAGCGTGCCGCTGAAGATCTGGACGATGACTTCGACCTGGATGCCTTGGCTGAAGACATTCCGCAACACAGCGATTTGTTGTCTGGCGCAGAAAATGCGCCCGTCATCCGTTTGATCAATGCGCTGCTGTCACAAGCGGTGCGTGAAAAGGCGTCTGACATTCATATCGAGCCTTATGAGCGCAAGGTATCAGTGCGCTTTCGGGTAGACGGTGTACTGCGTGATGTGCTGGCCCCCAAAGCTGAATTAGGACCCGTGCTGGTGTCACGATTAAAAGTCATGGCGCGACTGGATATTGCTGAAAAACGCTTGCCGCAGGATGGTCGCATCAGTGTGCGTCTGGCGGGTCACGCGGTGGACATTCGTATGTCCACCATTCCGTCTAGTTTTGGAGAACGCGTGGTGTTGCGATTGCTGGATCAGGCAGCCGGTCAGTTGCAACTGGATCAACTGGATCTGCCGCCGGCGATGCAAAGCGCCTTGCAAAGAGCCTTGCATAAGCCGCACGGTATCATTCTGGTCACAGGCCCGACCGGGTCTGGAAAAACCACCACGCTTTATGCCGGGCTGCAGCACATCAACAGCCGGGAACGTAATATTCTGACCATTGAAGATCCGGTGGAGTATCAATTGCCTGGCATTGGCCAGACGCAGGTGAATGCCAAAGTTGATATGAGTTTTGCGCGCGGTTTGCGTGCGGTGCTGCGGCAAGATCCGGATGTGGTGATGGTTGGCGAGATACGCGATCAGGAAACGGCAGCCATTGCAGTACAGGCGTCACTGACCGGACATCTGGTGTTATCGACCTTGCATACCAATACCGCTGTGGGTGCGGTAACGCGCTTACAGGACATGGGCATAGAACCTTTTCTGCTGGCATCCAGCCTGACACTGATTGTGGCTCAGCGACTGGTGCGCAGCGTGTGCCCCGAATGCCGGCAATCGCGCACGATTGATCTGACAGAAAGCACCCGTTTGCAATTGCCTGCCGGCAGTACGGTGTTTGACGCTGTGGGCTGCGAACTTTGCAATCACTCGGGATATCGCGGTCGAACCGGCTTGTACGAGGTGATTGAGCTTGATGCGCCACTGCGCAGACTGATTCATGACGGTGCTGGTGAGCAGGCGCTTGAGCACTATGCCCGTCAGCACAGCGAGTCAATTTATGAGCACGGCCGGCAACGTATTCTCACCGGCCAGACTACGGTAGAAGAAGTGCTGCGTGTCACCAGTCTCTCAGAT
>DITX01000032.1 GCA_002422225.1 Gammaproteobacteria bacterium UBA6173 | reverse complement strand
TAATGGCACCATGGTTTGTGAACGCCCAAGCTGGTGTTCCTGATGTAACAACTTATATAGAGGCGACACGAACAAGCCTGAGAGGCACAGCTCAGATAGCTCTGCCGGATCTGTTAGAGCAAGGACATTTTTTAGATGACGGAAGTCGTCTTCACTATCAGTTACGCGTAAATCCGCCAAAAAACTCTGACACACCCTATGGCATTTACATCGCAAAATTGAGTCTGTCAGGTCATCTACGGTTCAATCATCGCGAACTTGGTACATGCGCTGTCGGTTCATTGGAAACACTCAGATGCCATAACAAACCACTGCTAATTCCTATACCACCCGATTTCTGGTTACCAGATCACAATCTAATTGATATCGAAGTTTATGCTGACAACAAGCAGATGAATGGCTTGTCGGCAGTGATTATTGGTCCTCTCGAGGCCTTGTACTGGCATCACTATTTACCACGGCGTCTTGTGCAGATAGATTTGGTAATTGGGCTGACCTGGATATCCCTTTGTCTGTCTCTGCTATCGATTTCAGTATTTTTTGTGCTTCGCGAAGACCGGGTTTATCTGTGGTTTTCTCTCGCGAGTTTTGCCAACGTGCTAAGCAATTTCAATGTCCTGTTTAGTGTGCCATTGATCAACATAGATTTTTATAGCTGGTTTGTGTTCTCTTCGCGCTATGTTTCGCTAACTCTGATTTTTCTCACCCTGCTCAGCATCTTTGAAAAAAATACCCGTTTAATGACAAGACTAATTCTAGGAATGACAGTGGCAATACCTACTATTATCTGGATAAGCGGTAACAACCGAGGGGTTACCGCGCTTGCGTATCTTCCACTTGCTGCACTGTCCGTCGGTCAGACATTAGCAATTCTGAAATGGACTTGGGATAGCCGCCGCCCACTACATCTGCTGGTTAGTCTGATCTGCTTGCTGATCCTATACTCCGCATGGTTGGATTGGTTCAGGCTGAGCGGAAATACAAAATTTGAAGGCTTTTACATGATGGTCTACACATTGACAACCGTTATGCTGCTGATTGGCGGTAGGCTTGTAGCTGTGCTTGCTACTGCTTTGAGAACCAGCAGATTGTTAACAACACAACTGGACACAAAAGTGAATGAGAGAACAGCTGAACTGGAGGCGGCCAACACACAGCTAATCGAGATGTCTCGAACTGATAGTCTGACAGGGCTAGCAAATCGGAGACGTTTCGATGAGATGTTGAAACAGGAGTGGGAACGAGCACAACGCAGTCTATCACCGCTATCACTGCTCACTATAGACATCGATTGGTTTAAAAATTTCAACGACCATTACGGTCACCCCGCAGGTGACGAGTGCCTACGCGCAGTTTCCAATTTACTTAGCCAGCATGTACAAAGGGGAACAGATTTATTGGCCAGAACAGGCGGAGAGGAATTTTCTGTTATCTCGCCTACCAACCTGGCAGGTGCTTTGCATCTGGCGGAAAAACTTCGTAGCTCCATCTTTCAGTCAAGAATGATTCACAATGATAGTCCATTAGGATATGTCTCTATCAGTGTCGGCGTGACAGAATTAAAACTCGACACAGATGCAACAATCGGCGACTTTTGCAACCGGGCTGATCAGGCGTTATATCGGGCAAAAGCTGGCGGGCGAAACCGCACAGAAAAATGATAGAAGACAAGTGATCGTAGCTTTCACTCCAGCAAACCCACTTCATCACTGTCCAGCGCCCTTGCTTTGGTAAAGCGCTGCAACGGTGCGGCCGACCTTACCTGCTCCAGCCAGAACACCCCGTCATAGGGATAACTGTTGCCGCGCGTGCCTACAAAGTCGGCATCACCATCACCGTCCATGTCGTGGGCAATAAACTTGTCGAACATGCCGCGCTTGCGGCGTGACACATCGTGCCGGGTCCATGCCTCGCCAATAACCCCCGGACTCTGGAACCAGCCGAGGCGGCCCAGCGGATCGGTGAGCGCCGCATTGGCATCATCAGCTTCACGTTCACCGCGGCTGTAGCTGCCCGCAAACACGTCGATGTGGCCGTCGCCGTTGATGTCTGCGGTCTCCAGCCCGGTGATACTGTCCGGGGCAAAGGTGCCGATAAAACGCGCATTCCAGGCATCTCCTTTGCGCGCAGGCTGCTCTATCCATACCTGACCGTTGCCAACCGGGCCGACCCCGGCACCGATGATATCAAGGCGGCCATCACCGCTGAGATCGGCATAAACGAGATTAAATCCCGCCATGCGTGCGCCGTTGATGCCAATAGCACGTTCGATAAAATTCAGCGAACCATCACCGGGATTATCGAACCACACCAGCCGGTCTTCGCCGCGGGTGCCGATCACAATATCGATATCGCCGTCGAGGTCAGCGGCAAACACGCGGATATAACTACCGCGACCCACGGTCATTGGCAGCTTCAGTCGTGGCCACTCGGTATCACGGGCACTAGGGCCGGGGTTTTGTAAATACAGCACATGCGACAATTCCGCGGCAACCAGGATATCCATAAATCCGTCGCCATTGACATCGGCTACCGCCGCGTCTTCTGGCGCCGCAGCATCCAGCTCTTTGGCCACCGTGATGTTGTGCCATTGCGTCGGGTCGGCGCTGCCAAAGGCAATGCGCACATAACCTTCCGGCGGCGCTTCAAAACCCGGCGTAAAATTGGCGGAGTCATAACTTGAGTCGGATTCATGCACCGACACAATGTCGATAAACCCGTCGTTGTCGATGTCGGTCATCACCAGACCATCGCCGCCGCTGAGCACAAAGTCCAGAATCTCGGCGTCATCCACCAGATGTTCTTGCCAGCTGATGTAGCGGCCGTCCGGCGCGGTGGCGGCGGTTGGCAGATCACCGACGCCCTGCGCTAATAGCTGGGAACACCCAGCGGCACTCGCCAGCACCAGCAATGAGCGGCAGATAATCCCTCGGGACTTTTGCATGAATGACCTCACCGGGTGCGCGGCACCGTGTTAATTCCATGATTTGTTTTTTGAGTTGCATGATGGCAGATCAATCCGCTGCAGAACAACTACTTGGTAAAGCGCGCCGACTTTGAACGCCCAAGCGCGGCAAACAGCCACGATATAGGCAGGTGACGGACCAGAAACACCATCAGCCTGTAGTTCCAGCCCATCACGGAAACTAACCGGCCCCTGTTGAGATCTTTGAAGGATTGCTCGACCACTTGCCCAGCCGTCCAGGCACGCGTTAGCCCCTTTTTCTGGTAAAAGGTGTCCGGGTTGATTCCCATTCTGG
>DITX01000165.1 GCA_002422225.1 Gammaproteobacteria bacterium UBA6173 | reverse complement strand
AAGCGTTGATCGAGCACTTCTTCCCACAAACTCTGCCAGCTCACCGCGCGATGCAGCGGGTCCTCAAGGCGAGCGGTGACATCCAACAAACTGAGAATGCTCTGCTCATCCAGCTCAAAACGTCCGTAACTGATACCATCACTGCCGGGCAGAATAAAGTCCGGCTCGGCAGCCCCGGGCACTGCCAGCTGTGCGCTGTCACCCTCGATATCTACAAAATACTCTGACACCGAATCACCCTTGCCAGTCAGGATACTGACCCGTTGCTGCCATCGCAGCCCACGCGTATTGTTGTCATCGCGCTGGGTAAGCGCTATGCCCTCACCCGTCCAGCGCGCGTTGATGCGGGGTCTGCCAGGTTCATCTACCCACGCCTGACTCCAGCGCAGCAAATCCTGATCACTGAGTGCATCCAGAATACTGATCAGATCGGTCCAGCTGGCATTGCTGAACTGGTAGGCCTGCAAATACTGACGCAGGCCTTCCTGCAGCACAGCTTCACCTATCAGCTGCTCCAGTTGTTGCATGACCACGGGTGCTTTTTGATAAATGATGGCGCCGTACAAGGATCCGGCATCCCGCAAGTTGGCCAGCACCTGCCGCACCGGATTGGTACCTGCCGTACGATCAACACCATACGCGGTGGGATGATGCGCCTGGAAAAAACGCAGCGGCATGTTCAGATCCGGGAACGACGGTGCGGCAATTTTGGCGGCCATAAAATTGGCAAATACTTCTTTCATCCACACATCATCAAACCAGCGCATGGTGACCAGATCACCAAACCACATGTGCGCGGTTTCGTGTGCAATCAGACTGGCCCGCCCCAGCTCTTGAGTGCGCGACGCTGTTGGGTCCAGAAATAGCGTTTCCGCGCGGTACCAGATCGCGCCTGGGTGTTCCATGCCACCAAACTGGAAGGCTGGCACGGCAAAAAAATCAAACTTTCCAAACGGGTATTCAATACCAGTATAGTCCTCCAGCCAGTTCAGCGCGGTGGCATGTAAATCAAAAATGGCATCGCGGTTGCGGGCGAGTTTTTCCGGATCGGTTTCACGGTGATACAGGGTAAATGTGCGACCGTCACGTTCAGCAGTGTCTGTTTGCAGTTCGCCTGCCGCAAACGCAAACAAATAACTGCTGATCGGCAAGGTCTGTGCAAAACGCAGCACGTGTCGCGACGCATCAGCGGCCTGCGGCTCACGCGACAACAAGGCGCCATTGGCCAGCGCCTGCCAGCTGGCGGGAATGCTCAGGCTTAACGCATAACGCGCCTTGATGTCTGGTTGTTCGAAGACCGGAAACGCGGTGGACGCACGATCGGGCACAAACAATGCGTACATAAAGTCCTGTTGCCGGTTGAGCGCAGCATCTGTGCTCTGAAAACTGACCGACACGCTCTGTTCTCCTGGCTGTAACGCTGCGGCAGGAATCACAATATGATCCGGCACGCTGTTGAATTGCACAGGCTCGCCGTTCAGCAGCACCTGCGTCACTTGCCCGGCCGGCGCTCTGAAATCCAGCACGATGGGCAAACTCATATCAGTTTGCGTAAACCGCACGTCCACTTCGCCACGCACCGGTTCAGTAGCGATGGCCGGCACGTCAAAATGCAGGGTATACACCACATCACTGATCGCGGCCGCGCGTGCTTGCGCCAGTGCCAGCGGCACACCGGCGACCAACAGATCCGGGTTAACAGGCAACGCATTCGCCGATGTCATTTTGTGCTCCATGGTCGTTTGTTGTGCCGGCTCGCCGCACGCAATCAGACTTGCTGTCACACACAGCAAGCAAGCAATCTGCCAGAATTTTTGAGTCACCACTGTTTGTCCTGTTCACTAAAGTAAGCACGGCTGTCAGTATACGTGCATGCGCAGGATAACTCACAACCTGCAGGCAAGCGCTTTCCGGAATCTGAAGGAATCACCTTATATGGCAGGCAGCACGCAGACAACACGTCGATGGAGCAGTGGACCTGGCGCCGTTGTGGGTCTGATTGGCACCACAGTCGTGCCCTACAACAGTGTAAACAACGCCGTTGATCTGGCACGGGGTCTGGAACCGTTGCTTGGCAGTTTTGCACGTTATTTTCTCAGTTTGGGACTGTTTGCCGCCGGCATTACGTCTGCGATGACTGCCCCGCTTGCCGCCGCCTTTGTTGCGCGCGGCTGCTTGGGATGGAGTAACGCTCAAGGTGGATTAAAAAGCTGGCGTTTTCGCGCCGTGTGGATGTTTGTGCTGTTGATGGGGGTGGTGCTTTCGTCACTGGGTATCAACCCGATTGACATCATCCGGGCGGCTCAGGTAGCCAACGGCATCACCTTGCCCTTGGTAGTTGCCATCATCTTGTGGCTGGTGAATCAATCATCCGTGCTGGGTGAACACCGCAATACGCTGCTGCAGAATATTGCCGGTGGGGTGATATTCCTAGTGACCATTGCACTGGGTATCCGCGCCATTATATTGGTGATCAACGCGTTTTAACGCTGATCAGGCATGAATCCGTATTTTTGTGAACAGCTTCAAGCTACAGATGATCAAACCCGCAGATTTGACTCTACACTGATTGCCATCAAAAAACTGATAGGGTATCTGCCATGAATAACAAAAACGCTGATCTCCTCCTGCTCTCACGTCGCACGCTACTGGCTGGCGCTGCTGCTATTGCCGACACCAGTTTGCTGGCTTCCTCCAATCAGCAAAGCCATGCGCAAACTGCTGCAACACAAAATACTGTACGCGCAGCCTTCCGACATTAAAAGCGTGATGGTCGACGGCAAGTTTATTATGCGAAACCACCGCGTACTGACAGTGGATGAAGCAGCGATTATGGAAGAGGCCTACCAGATCGGACAACGGGTGTGGGGCAGGATGCTTTAGAACGGCCCTGTGCCATTGCATCGCTTTCAGGGCTGAATGGTCATTGGAGCTGAAAAGGGTCAGTATACAGGCGGGTTCTGGTGCAGTTTTCTTTTGCCTGCCCACTTAGTGTGCAACACTGGCCAATCACCTACGAAGAGCTTGAACCTTACTACACCAAAGTGGATTGGGAAATTGGTGTGTCCGGGCAACAAGGCCCCTGGGATCCGCCCCATTCACAAGACTACCCGTGTCCGGCAATGCCGTTGAAATCTTCCGATGTATTGCTGGAGCGCGGCGCGGGGAAATCTGAGTCATTGGCCAAGCAACACATGCGTACGGCAAGGGCGGGCGTACCAAATGACAGCAACAACAGTAAGCCGGGCAGCAGCTTTCTCAGGGCACGTTGCTTGAATCGCGTATAAACAGGTGCCAATCGCACAGTCAGATCAGTTTTGCTCATAGCACCTCTTTCATGTCTCATTCAACGTTTCATTTAAAGTTTAAAGCTATACCCCACCGTCAGGATATCTTCTTTTAAATGAATATTCGCTTCACCGCCACCAAACGGCATGGGAATAGACCCTTGACCATGAACACTTTCTTTCAGGGCATGCGTATAAGACAGACTCCATTCACCGCCTGAGGTTGTGACCCAGCTCGCGCCGGCACTGATGTGATCGCGGATAGTGCCTGGCGCCAGCATGTTAAAGAAGGTTTCGCTGGCCGGTATGGGTTGTTCTGATCTGCTGATACCTGCCCGCAAGGTGATGCTATCCGAGAACTGATACACCGCACCGAGTTTGGTGACGTTGATGTCCTTCCAACCAAATCCACCGCCGTAACGTGTGCCCAGCGCATTGCCAGTGAGCAGATTGCTCAAGGGATTGGCAATAGACTTGATGGATGCATATTCAATGTGCTGCCAGTCCGCGGCCAGTGTCAGTGCCTCACTGGATTTCCATGCCACACCCAGCCCGTAGGTTGCGGGAATATCAAACGCACCTTCTTCAGCAAACAAACCGGCGTAACGATCAAATTTGTCCATGTTGATGCGCGATGACCATGCGGCACCCAGCGTCCAAGTGGGGCTCAGCTGCCCTGTCCAGCCCAGCTTGACACCGACACCTCGGGCGCTTGCTTCACCATTGTTGGACACCTTGCCAGGACTGGCCGAGAAAAACGGGTTATCAAATGCGCTGACACCTTTCATTTCAAAAGTCTCGTGCGCGAAAGTCACTGCCGCACCAAAGGCATGTTTTTGATTGGGCTGCCAGGATATAGAAGGCGTTACAAACAATTGCTCCAGATCCACGCCTGCACTGCCCGTTGACCCAAACGCTGCCAGTGGGTTAGCGCGGTAGTCCGTGTTCATACCGCCGTTGCCATAAATAGCCAAGCCTATGGTGAGATTGTTTTCCAGCGCACGCGTGTAAGCAAATTCCGGTATCAGAAAGTATTGCGTGTCATTGCCGTCATAGCGGCCATTGGCGCCTGCAACGTTGCCCGAAATCCCGGCACCTCGGGAAGGACGGAACACACTCACGCCCAGATCCAGCCGATTACCCAGCCCCGAGATACCCGCCGGGTTAGAGGCGGCAATCAGGCCATCTTGTGCCAACGCAATACTGACACCGGCAACCGCTTGTGAGCGCGCCCCAAATCCATGTGAAAAATAACCATTGGTAGCGAGGGCGGTGCCCGGCACCAAGCTTGCTGGTATAACAAGTGCCGCTATGACAGCAGCTAATCTGGACGATGTTGGACTCATGATGGCCTCCTCGCTGAAATGAGGCGCGTAAGATAACCGCGCATCAAAAAATAATAAAGAGAATAAATAGAATATCTTTTAGTCTATAAGGGAATATG
>DITX01000152.1 GCA_002422225.1 Gammaproteobacteria bacterium UBA6173 | reverse complement strand
ATAGCAGGCGCTGTAGCGGTCTGAAGATTGGTACTGCCCACAGCATCTCTCGGTACTGCCGTGGTGCTGTCAGCAAACAGGAACTCGCTCATGTTGGTAGCCTGAAGATTAAAGCGCAGATCTCCCCAGTTGTTGAGACTATAGTTATAGTTAGCCTGCAAATCCCAAGCCGTGACCTTGATCGATTGAGCGTTAATACTGCCGGGCGAATTCACCTGAAGTATTGTGCCCAGATCATTTTTATCGCGGACAATATCCGGATTGGATAAGCCGCTTGCCAGCCAAGACTGCAGTTGTGCCAAACTGGGCCGGTTAGCAGCGCCAACGCCACTGCCCGTGAAACCTGACCATGCCTGGAATGCTGCAAATTCAGCATTCATGATCTGCTGTCCATTAATTGCAACGATACGGTTGGTGAAGTCTGTTTCATTCCAGGTAACAGAAAACGTCAGGTCTCCAAATGCAAAATCGGCACCCAACTGATTGGACGTAGACGTCTCGTTCTGCAATGCAAGATTGCCACCGGAACAGAATGTGGTAAACGCGGAGAACGCTGAGAAGCGGTCACTGACCGTTGACAGGCCACAGCTGACCGGGTCTAGCAACTGCGTCAGGCTGGGCGCAATAAACGCATCACCGGTAGTGCCACGAATACTCATCCAATCAGTTGCTGCCCAAGTGAAACCAATTTTTGGATCAGTAGAGCGCTGGCCCGTACTGAAGTCCTCAACACGCACAGCGGCTTCCACTTCCAGATTATCCAGAACTGGCAAAGCGAATTCAGCAAACAGCGAGTCTACAACGCGGCTGCCGCTGGTCACGCTCTCGCGAATGGGACTGCCAATCCAAGTTGCACCCCGAATCGCTGTTTCTGACGGTGTATTCTTATAGCTATCATCACGGCGCTGATAACCCACTGCGGCCCCTACCGTACCACCTGGCAAATCAAACCCTAAGGAGCCATTCACTACAACGTCAATTACACTCAACTCATTGGTCTGAAACGCTCTCCGGCGCGCAGCGATTGCCTCGATCACTTCCGGAGACGTTTGGTTAGCTTGATCTGTGACAAAAAACGGGTTATAGCAAGCATCTCTGTCGCGTATCGGGTCACAATTGAGACCCTGTTTCATGGCTTCGATGTCATACTCTTGGGTCGCCATGAATCCATACGTCCTGCTGCTATGACTGTATGCAGCAAAACCTTCCCAACCTTCGAGCACTGGCACTTTAAAATTAGCCTGCAGGCTATATCGACTGTTACGGTCAACACTACCGGAAATGTTATCACCGTCAGAGGTGAATCCATTGGGCATAATGTGTGTTTTGTTGATCGGTCTCAGTGTGCGTGGTCGTACGTCCTCATACAGCGGCACGCCATTAGCCGCGGTTCCGGTGACAATATAGTCTGGCGTTCCATCATTGTTTAAATCTGCAGTGCCACGATCGGGCAGTCCGTCACCATTGGCATCAATACCAAACAGAGCCTGACCGGCAGCGTTGACAGCCCTGAACGGGTTGCCCGGGATCTCACCACGAACAGCCGGGAGCTCGCCAATTCGAGAGTTACCCGGGTTGGATGTTGAGGTATATGACGACTGGTACAAGCGTGATGTGAAACCCTGGAGCGAGAGTGTCAGGTCATCGCTGACATCCCAGGTTGCATTGGCAAACAATGAGCTATTGTCCAAGGGATCTCGATAACTGCGGGTATCACCGTAATCAAAATAGCAGGTTCCTGTTGCCGTGCTGCCCACCAGCAAACCAAAGGGGTTGTTGTTCTCACCTTTGATATATGACTGGCGTTGGGAGGCGGGTGCGCAGTTGGGATCGGGCCGGTTGGTTGTGGTGCCCGTATATTGGCCCGCTGCATCTCGGTTGGGCACTACCCAGTTGCCAGGCGCATTGGATGAATAGTTCATGCCCGCTTGGACTAACTCGGGTCGCTCATCCCCGGCCAGTCGTGTATTCGACTTGAACTGGCCGGCCAATACAACATCTAGGTCACCAATCGATCCACCCCACAGGCCTTGCACGGTGTGATCTTCAAACGTTCTCTCGGAATCCTGCTCAGAATAGGCCTCTAACTTGAGACCGTCGTAGGAGCTGTAAGGCACAAAGTTAACCACACCAGCTACCGCTTCACTGCCGTACAGCGCAGCAGCACCGTCAGCCACAATGTCAATTCGGGAGATGGCAATGGTGGGCAGTAACAGGTTGACGTTTGCCTCAGCAATACGCTTGCCGTCTACCAGCACCAGCGTTGAACGAGCGCCGAGCCCACGTAAGTCGATATTCGTAGTACGAGAAGAAGTACCTTGAATGGTATTGGTGACAGACGAGGCAGGCCCACCTACAAAGGTGAGATTCTGCATTACTTCGCCCAGATTCATGGTGCCTTCGTCAGCCAGATCACCGGCGTTGATCTGCGTTACAGCAGACGCTTGAGTAAAACCTTCACTGCGGCGGATAAAGGATCCAGTAACGACAATTTCTTCCACCATTTCCTGATTCTGTTGAGCAAAGCCAGGATTGGAAAGTGGGAGCAGAGACAAACAAACAGACGTGCACAGTAACCTGCGCTTGTAGGGGATACGAAACATTATGTGTTGCTCCAGTTCTAATTATTGATTTTATATATTCTAATTATTACCTTGATTTATATATTCTAATTTTTCATTCAGCTAGCTGGGCTACCCGGACTTCTTGTGGAAATTCCGGTACTACAATGAACCAACTATAGAGTCCACAACTCAAACACGTGATCAGACGGTTAGAAGCTATGTAAATCGGATCGCATCGAAAAATCTATCACACTGTAACAAATCTGTCGATGCTCTTGCTTTTGTCTGCTAGTTCACAATAATCAAGAAAATAAAATCGTGGACACAAAAGGAACACTACTTGGAAATCAATCCTGCACAGCTATTCCCTACGTTGGTCTGGACAACTCTGTTTGATGACCGCGCCAGTTTTAATGCCAGATTACTGGATCTCGCTCATCAACTGCGTCTCCATAACCCGACAGGCGTGGCAAAGACCAATATCAAAGGCTGGCAGAGCCCCAATAACCTTCAGAATCTGCCTGAGTTTGAAGAGATGAATCTAAGGATTGTGCAAGTGTGCCAGCGTATTGCTGAGTCACAGAGGTTTGTTCCAGATCTGGATTTTCAATTGCAGGCCTGGGTCAACATCAGCCCTCCGGGGGCTTCCAATCAGGTACACTTTCACCCAAATTGCCACTTCAGTGGGGTTTATTACGTCAGCCTGAAGGCGCCGGACTGTGGCAGCATTTTTTTCCGCGACCCAAGGGTTGCGTCCAGAATGATGACCTACCCGGTTACCAGCGCAACCGAGTTTACCGCCAGCGAATTGCGCATGCGCCCGGAAGAGGGTCGCATGTATGTGTTCCCAGGCTGGTTGGAACACGGTGTTGATGAGAATCTGAGCGACTGCGATCGCGTGAGCATCAGTTTTAATGTGCTTGCTGTTCCAGGTGTTTAACACCGTATTGCGGTAGGCAACTGCTGGAGCTGCCGGGTCATGGTCAACACGCATCGCTGTGACCGATACACCGTCAGCAGAGTAAATATCAACCGGCGTTCCTTTGCCGGTGGCGTCACGCGTTCGGGCAATTCAAACGCTGTTGCCAACAAACCACCACCTGATAACGGCACTACGGTCTCGCCGTGATGTGCCAAGCGAAAAATCTGGTCGCGTGCATAGGCGAGATTAAACTCTGCCACCACTTGCTCAACACCACTAGGCCCTATAACTGTCAGGAGACTTGTGTGTGCAGCATTTACCCAACACTTTTATTGTGGCCAAAGTAATATGCCGCAAGCAGGCGTGGATGGGCATTGACGTATTGAGTGGTTTCGGGGAAGTGTTTGTACGTCCGTATCGGCAGCAACGGTCCAAAAGCGCTTAAGACTTGCAAAAATGTCATTAGCCAACTTTATCCACTTAATGCGACATGCCAGTCTCCTTTGCCATGCTGCGCGTACTCCAATGAGTGGCATCCAGTAGCACTTCTCGTCGGGACACTCCCGACCCCAACACTTGGGTGTGGGTAAAACTGACTGATCATTTTGTCTGGGAAGAGGGAGCCCTCAAAGACCGAGGAAAGATTTTTGAATAACAACGGCAAACTGCACGGCGACTGACCGCGCAGCTTGGCCGCACAAATCAATCCAGTTGCGTAATATCCCGCACAGCACCTTTGTCGGCGCTGGTGGTTAATGCTGCATACGCCTTTAACGCCGCTGTCACTTTGCGAGGTCGATCTTCCACTGGCTTCCAGGCGGCTTTGCCCTTGGCGGACATATTGGTGCGGCGCCGGGCCAATTCGGCGTCACTGATATCCAGATGTATAGAACGCTTTGGAATGTCGATGTTGATGATGTCGCCTTCTTCCACCAGTGCAATGTCGCCGCCTTGCGCTGCTTCAGGCGACGCATGGCCGATCGACAATCCCGAGGTGCCGCCAGAGAACCGACCATCCGTCAGCAGCGCACAGACCTTACCGAGACCTTTGGATTTTAGATAGGTTGTGGGGTAAAGCATTTCCTGCATACCTGGGCCACCTTTGGGTCCTTCATAACGAATAACCACGACATCGCCCGCGACAATCTGGTCACCCAGAATCGCTTTCACAGCGCTGTCCTGACTTTCGAATATGCGTGCGGGACCACTAAAAGTGAAAATACTTTCGTCCACGCCAGCGGTTTTGACGATGCAGCC
>DITX01000171.1 GCA_002422225.1 Gammaproteobacteria bacterium UBA6173 | reverse complement strand
CTACTTATTTTTGACCATGTTACGCTTTTCTTAAAGTATGAACCTTCATTGACCACTCTCTTTGAAACACTGCCATATCGACTTAGAGAAAGTTTTTTAATTTCTTGACCGCTATTCTCCCAGTTTACAAATACTTCTTGATTTCCATACCACCTCCTAAAATCACCACCCTTATTGTAAGGAAACCACTTCGCGCATCCTTGGTGATTGAGAATCGAAGATCTATTTATAGACACCTCAGCCCATTCTCTCGTAAAAAGAGTGTTATCCATGGTTGCCAGTCCCTGTCTCGGTATTGAAATTTCTTTAACTGGAGTACCATTTTCAAAAGCGGAAATTATTGCTGATGTAACCCAATACGCCACCGGACTCCCGGGTATCTTCAGGAAATCCGCTGCCGACGCCCGATAAAAATACTGGCTCATATCCGTGCTCAGTCCCTGGCTCATCACTATCTCCCCTTGGGCAATACCTTGCGCACGTGCGCCATATGTGAATTGAATCCGGCGGGAACAAGATCGAAGTCCTTGGCTGGAGTGCGGCTGCCTGAGTGTAATTGATGCAGGTATGCCATGCTAAACACGTTATTAATACAGTTACATATGATTTTCATGTAGCCAGTCATCCACTTTTGCAAAAAACTCTTCGACAAACTGTGCTTTGCGTAAATCCTTTAAATATGTAAACGCACGAGGCTGTTTTAATTTTATAGAATCAAGTCGATAAATCTGTTTCTGTTCAAGGCCCTTTAAATCGTGCCTTTCGAGATCAACATTTGCCAACATGACTGGAAAACATCGCTTGCCGCTTGCTTTCAAATAACTTGGTAACTCATTGGATGCTATGTAGACAGAATTTAGAAATGCAGGCGACACCAACAAAATGCCAAAGTCGGTTTCCTCGATAGCATTTTGAATTGATTGATTCCAGTTATCGCCGACAACAATTTCATGATCAGTCCACAAGGCGTACGAAAATCGCTTGGAGGCGCCAATCTGCTCGCGATAGAGCTGCAAGAATTGATCAACGGCAACCTTATTAGCTTTCGCATAGGAAACGAAGAATGAAACTCGTCTTTTCATCATAAATATATTTTCCCCCTCCTTCCTCATCAGTGTTTCGTCGAGCTTAATAAGCTCATCCTCCTGTGATCTTCTGAAAGTCTGTTGCCGAAGCCCTATAAAAATACTGGCTCATATCCTTACTTTGTTCTTGGTTCATGCCTTTTTCATCCTCTTGGCTTTGCTAACGAATTCCCAGAAGTCCGGCTTTTTGATTTGAGCAATCATCTTTATTTGTCTCTTGTATTTATGCTCTATCAAATACCAAACTTGATTACCATTCCTTGTTGTCCGCTTAATGTGAGCATGGGTGGCAGCGTTTCGCAAGTGGTAAAAAATGCTCTTCAAATGATTATTTTTGACATCGAGAAAGTGAATCTGAGACGACTGATAAATAGGGTGTGTTAGCTGTAAATTCTGCATTTCATTTAGCGTTGAACATGAATTTATCCGCAAACGCAATTCATCGCACAAACGGCGATATCCTTTCACCTTTGTTGACAATTTTCCGTTGGATAAGCCTGCATTAGTTTCAAAGTACAGAATCAGCTCGCTGTAGCAGTCAGCCAGCTCTTTGTTCGTAAACTTTGAAGGGTTGCTGTTAGTCATTTTGACGTTTCACTCACCAGCCGCCTCATGTAGGTGTTGCAAATCCCGCTCAATCTCCTCAACCGTCGGCATCGCGCCTTTGAGGTTGTCGGGCAAGGTTTCCGTCAACGTGTATTCGCTGACGCCCATGGGTTTATTCATGTCACGCAGCGCAAATTCGACTTCGATGTTGTTCTTGTCGCGAGACAGCAGCAATCCGATGGTGGGCTGGTCGTCATCGCGCTTGAGTAAGCTGTCCACGGCTGACAGGTAAAAGTTGAGCTTGCCCGCGTATTCCGGGATGAATCGGCTATTTTTGAGTTCAACAACCACATAACATTTCAGGGTGACGTGGTAGAACAACAGATCGATGTAGTATGAGGTGAGCGCCATAAAGTCGAAGGTATAAGGGAAAAAAACCGCTTCACTGATATCGGCGCACTTGGTGAAGATGAGGATGTTGTGCCCCCAGGGAATTTGCGCCACTAAGCCTGCGTGCTCAGCATCAACGCCAGGCCAATTAGTCTCTGACAATTTGGCAACAGCTTGTTGCCAAATTTCAGGGTCACAATAAAAGCGGAAGAATGCCCGGCAATAACGCAGGTTCTTGGGAGAAAAACCACCTATATCAGGGAAGGACTGCCGCAGATCCTTACTGAATGTATCGATAAAACCGCTGCCCCACTGGGCAACCGATTCCCGCTCCACAATCCGCGCACCCAGCTCGTAGTACAGCGCAATCAGCTCACTATTCGCGGCCAGCGCCGCGCGCAGGCGGGCAGACTGCACTCGTTGCTTGATGCTGCGCAGCCAGTCTTGGTATTCGGTGAGGGTGGCGATGGGTTGGGTCATGAAGAGGGCTCGTTATGCTTGGCGGCCTTGAGGTTACGCTCATTCATCGGCGGGAAGTTGACGGGCCGATCGTTGTCACCAATATCTTCATACTCGATATAACAGTACGCTCCTTTAGTTGCAGGATTCCCGCCTTTCCTGCACACAGTTGCGGCTGTCCCGAAGGCAATACCCATTACCATATTTGCCATGTGTGCCATGCATTCTATGGACGATTCAGTAAGGATTTTGAGACGCAAGCTTTCATAGGATGAAAGAAACATCCAACTTTGCATGGTGACCAATGCATTAAAACCATTGGGTTTCAGAAGTTCAAAACCACGCTCCATAAAGATCGCAAACAAATCTGATTTGCTATTCGGATAGGAACTCTTTGCAAAGTCCTTTAGCTGGGCATTCATGCCTTTGCTGCCCATATATGGCGGATTGGCAATCACTGAATCGTAACGCTGAGCCAGCACCCACGCCTGATGCACATAGGGCAACAGTCTCTGAGCTGCTGGCTTTTGCATCACATCACCAGCGCGTCCCAGCTGCTCCAGTTGCTGGTGCAGAGATAGCAGTGCTTCAGCGCCGCTGGCATCAACCTCAATCAATGAACCAAAGGTTTTTGCATCCCTGAATTTTTCGACAATCTGCTTCAATAACTGGTAGCGGTTATCTGCAGTGTCACTTCCCAGTTCGGCCTGGTTATCCTCAAACAGCCCCTGTGATCGCCCTTTGTGCCAGTCACCGGTCAGGTTAAGTTGATGCCACAAACTTTGTACATCCAGATGCCGGCTTTCTTGCAATGCCAATACGTTTAAGGTGACCTGCCCATCTGCCACCCGACTAAACAGGCGGCGATCGTCTTCACGCGCAAGCATCATCAATGCAAACCCTGCTAACTGGCCTGCGCGGTCATCAATGTCCAGACCAAACAGATTGTGTTTGAGAATCAGCTGAGGAATGTCGCGGCTGCGGTAACCACGCTCCTCATAGATGACTTTGAGGATTTTGTAAGCTTCCACCAAAATATGGCCTGAGCCACAGGCTGGGTCGAGCACTTTGATGGACTCGGGCTCAATGCTCTGCGGTGTACTGGCCGCCAGTTGTGCCAACACTTCCGAGGGTTGATCACCAGGGCCGATGTAGTATGGCAGGGAGTTTTTAAGTGGCGAATCCGGATAGGTCTGCAACCATTGCCGGCCAATGGAGTTCTGCACCAGGTACTGAACAATCCAGTTGGGTGTAAACAGTTGGGTTGCCGCCGGAATGTCTTCGCTTTTAACCACATTGCCGATGACCTGATCTTTTTTCTCGCTGATGTAGAACTGGTACAACCAACCAATAATTTCAATGTTTGCCCAATCTTGNNTGGATCAGCGAGTCGGTTTTGGTCAGATTGTCGGGCAACAACAGTTCGGTGGCATCGTCAACCGCTTCAAACAGAAAGGGCATGGCCTGATGCAGGGCATGGCACTGCGCTAACAATAGTTCGCGGTAGAGTTCCTCGTCCTTGCTGCCATCGAGTTTAAGCTGCACCAGTTTTTCTCTGTCCAGTCCCGCATCCAACAAAGTCAGATCCAGCTGCAGGCATTCGTCCAGAATCTCAAAATGACCCGTGTGGCCGGGGTGTGACAGCACGCGGCGGCCGTGATCCAGAAAACCTTTGAGCTCCATATAGCGGATGGCGCACAACCGGTTGAACCAGCTGTAGGCGGCTTGTTCCATGGTTTGAGCAAAGCCGTTCTGCGCAACCAGCCGCGCAAGGGCATTTCGGGCATTGGCAATAGCTTTGGGGAAGGCGCGGTCATTGATCAAGGCGAGATCGCCTTTGAGCTCCATCGGTTCAGTGCCTTTGGCCGTGATGCCAACCTTGGCGGCTTGCCGGGTGACGGCGGCGATAAAGTCCTTGCGCGCTTTAGGGGCGTACTTTTTGATGGGGGCGGTGTTCATTTGTCTTCCTTGAATAACTGTTGGCCAGCCGGGGTGAGCCGGTATTTTTGCAGGGGGCTGTTGGGTTTACGCATACCCATTAAGCGCTCCAACTTGGACGTTGACTGGGTCACTGACTGGGTCACTGACTGGGTCACTGACTGCGTCGTTGAATGCTCTTGAGTCACAAACAAGTTATCGCAATCCGTATTTGATTGAATGTTGAGAGCTCCTGCTGTTAAGGAGATCGAACTGATATCGTCTTCACTGTCTTGAGCCCAGTAGCCATCGCTGGCAATCATAAGGCTGTGCCCGGGCGGCAAGACTCCATTGAGTGTGTCAGCCTGATCAAATTGCTTGGCGCTTAGACTTCGGGTTAATGTAGAACGGAGTTTTTGCGGAGGAGGTCGACCCCCAGCATGTGATGTAGAGGTAGAGATCACTGTCAGGTCATTGTAGTGGTGTAAAAGTGTGTGCGGCTGATGTAGCCAGGTAGCTTCTGGCCCAACAGTATTGTCAATTACCCCAGCCAGACAATCCCCGCAATACAAAATACTGAACACTCCTGTGTCTGGCGCAATGATGGCCGCGCAGTAGCTGGCTACTTCATGCAGGTATTTGTGGCGTAGCTGTCGCTGTTCGTTCTGCAGCAGCTGCATCAGGTAGGTCATATTCAGTGGTTGATTCAGCCGCAACGCCTGCTCGACGACCAGCTGGCACCAGTGCCTTGCAAATTTTTGGGCAACGCTTGGATCTGTGCAATTATTTTCGGCAGCATCCACCAAGACAGCGACATAAAAATCCCTGCCAATGCCAACACCTGCAGCATCGTTATTACTGTGTCGTTGACTTCCTTGACGGCTGCTCCAATTAATTTGCATCAGCCTGAAGCCCCGGCAAGTTGCTCAAGGCGGGTGAAGATGATTTTTTCGCGCTCTCTGGAGTTTCTGGCCTGGCTTTGTACCGCGTATTCAAAGTTGCTGTCCTGAAGCAACTTACCGACCTCTTGGGCAATATATCTTTGCAACTCCAGAGGCGCTGCCGCGATCTCCCCCAATAGCTCGGGCCGCCCATCAACCAAGTTGATAATGTCCTCAATATCACGGCTTTGAAGAGCATCTGCGTTGCCACGCCCCAGCCAAGCCTCAAGCTTTGTGGCAATAAAATAGGGCGGAGTCACCAATCGTATCGTGTTGTCATTCCCTAATTCAAAAGGTTCGGCAGCTCTCAATGCATCGGGATACCACCGATTGCTGAAGCCCAGGACGCGCTCGTCATCGGGCATAAAGTCAACAAGCAGATCGCCTAGTTTCATGGCGCAAATAGGTATGGTTTCGCCAGGCAATGGCGCGACTATCCGGAAACCATGTGCGGATAACTTTCGCTGCAGACTGGCGAATCCTTGTTTGCCGATGACGTGAACTATCAGGTCTATATCATCTGTACCGCGAACCTGTTCCCGTGTTAGCGCATCTGTGATCATCAACCCGGTAGTTGATCCACCCACAAAGGCCACCTGAGAGAGCAACTCAGGACCCAAGGCCTGGGCAACAGCTTCGATCATATCAATATGTGTATTGAAATGACTCACAGCAAGATTTCCCTCAGTTTTGCCTGCGCAACCTGGCTTTCGCGCGGCTGCCCTACTCGGATGGCATCTGCCAGCGACAGCGTGGCATAAAGCTCCGGATCATTACGGATGGCAATATCCACGGAATTAAAAAGAGGCTCAATCGCCAGCCCCGTTGTATTGCCAAGGGCATTGGGCCATACGAGTTTCATTTCACCAGCGGAGAGGAGTTTCATCTGCAATACAGGCGCACTGTAGGCGGTGGCAATACCCCGCGTTAAAGTACCGGGTCTCACGGGAAATACGTATTTCAGACCATGCACTATGAACTCCAGCAACACTGGCGTATTGGCACGTGGCGCACCTGTTTTTCGGTCATACCGCGCCAGACCGCAATCAATACAACGGCGAATCGACAGGTTAATCTGAGACTTGCTGATACCAGTGAGTTGTTCCAGCCAACGGGTGCTATAGTTGGCTGAGTTATCTGCATCGCTGTCATGCTCATGAGACGACCAGTCCTGCCAGTCATGCGGCCATGCCATGAGCTGTTTCCTGTGAGGATTCAGCTCAAGGCGACGCATGGACTCCAGTTTCAATAGCAGCCCAATATCTTGACTTTTCATATCACCCACCCCCTATAAATGTCCCGCGTCCTAGGACGAGGGGCAAATAATAAGCAGGCAAATATTAAAATCAAGTTTTTTCTCAAGACATCACCCTCGTATCCGAATGCGTTGGTTTTGCTTGATTAATCGCTCAAGCTCGGCGCGCAGAGCAGAGAGGTAGGTATCCACATCTTGCTGCGTCTCCAGATACAACCCCGATTGCACTTTACCAAGCAACGCACTCGCAGAAACCTCTGCCACCGGTTTCGGTTCGGCCACCACCTGTAATTTAGTTTCACCGGTCTGACCGGGTGTGCCCGGCGCAGGGACAAGTTTTTTCTGCCGCTCGCGCTCAAGTTGCATAGCCCGATCAAGTTGAAGCAGCGCATCGTCCAATTTTTCGTCAGCCACCTGGGCTTGCAACATGTAAATTTGCGCGACACTGGTTTCATCAGCAAGCTGCTTTTTAATTTGCTGCAACGGTAACAACAGACGATTGCTCAGGTCTGGTGTGGCAATGCCTGAACCCTCAATCTCATGCTGCAAACGTGTGATCTTTTCATCTAACCTGCCAATCGCGTGGCTTCGTTTTTCGTACAACAGCGCATTGTTTGCCGCGTCGATGGTTTCAATCAAACCCACAATTTTTTGGACGTGACCGTAAGGCGATTCGTCTTTTGCAATGCCTTCAAGATCAGCCAAGACCTTGGCAGTGTTGGCATCTTTATTCAACGATTGGGCATTCGGCTGAAAGCG
The DNA here is from genome assembly GCA_002422225.1 of Gammaproteobacteria bacterium UBA6173. Lineage (GTDB taxonomy): Bacteria > Pseudomonadota > Gammaproteobacteria > Pseudomonadales > Pseudohongiellaceae > Pseudohongiella. Next base: position 386 of record DITX01000171.1, on the reverse strand, counting down.
GCGCAACGCAATCAGCATTTGTTGCCAGCTGCTCATTTGTTTGGAATAAAAATGGTGAATATCCCGGTAGTCCTCTTCGGCATCCAAATAATCGTTTTTCTTGTCGGTCAGAGTTTTAAAGAAATCAAAGCTGTCATCATTGGACAGCAGTCGTTCAATCAGCAGGATGATGCTGCGGATCAGCGCCTTGCCTGGGAACTGCCCTACATCGGCTTTGCTCTGATAGGACTTCAGATTACTTAGCCATGTCCCAAAGTGTTCGCGGTAAAACGCAAACAGCTCTTTTTCATTATCCGGGCCCAAGGTGCTAAACAGCTCTTTACTGAGCTCACGCGCCGCCTTGAGCACGGCCTCCTCTGTTCGGCGCTTGCGCATGACACTGACTT
>DITX01000041.1 GCA_002422225.1 Gammaproteobacteria bacterium UBA6173 | reverse complement strand
ACGTTTTCGCCCATGTTTTATCTGGATGTGGTCGCAGACAAAAACGCCGTGTTGGAGCACCCGGATCGCAGCATGGAAGCGGCCGCATTTATTGTCAACGGGACACTAGACATTGGCGGACATCAGTACCGCGCCGGCGACTTTGTGTTGCTGGAGGCGCAGGACTGTGAGTTGACGGCACTGGAGAACTGCCGGTTTATGCTGCTGGGAGGTAAAAAATTCGATCGTACGCCCTATATCAACTGGAATTTTGTAGCGTATGATCGCGCCACTCTCGATGCTGCGCGCGATCGCTGGCGCAGGGGCGGATTTCCAGCCATTCCTGGCGACGATCTTGAACATATCCCGCTGCCCCAATAGTAAAAAACAGACCCTAATCGCCGACCACCCGGAATTTATTATGACCATGCCACACATAAACACCCTGCAGCTGAAAAAAGGCCGGGACGCCTCAGTCATTCGCCACCATCCCTGGATTTTTTCAGGTGGCGTGGATCATGTGTCCGGCAATGCGCAACCCGGCGAAACCGTACTGGTGCTGGATGCCGACGGCAAGGAACTGGGCTTTGCAGCCTGGTCTCCGTCTTCCCAGATCAGAGCGCGATTGTGGACATTGGATGCCAGTCAAAAGGTAGATGCCGCCTTTATCCGCGCCCGCGTGCAACGCGCTGTGCAGCGCCGGGCACATCTGCTGAGTGCCACACGCACTGCCGTGCGGCTGATTTACGCGGAGTCTGATGGCTTACCGGGGTTGATTGTGGATCGTTATGGCGATTACCTGTCCTGTCAGTTTCTGAGTGCCGGCCCAGAGTTCTGGCGCGATACCATTATCTCGGCCTTGCGCGATTGCTCACCGTGTCTGGGCATCTATGAACGCTCTGATGTGAACGTACGCAAACATGAAGGTTTGCCGCAGCAGACTGGTGTGTTATGGGGTGAGGAGCCGCCAGAGTCGGTGGAAATCACTGAGCAGGATCGTATTTTTGAGGTCAATATCAAACAGGGGCATAAAACCGGGTATTACCTTGACCAGTTTGATAACCGCTCGCTGGTGCAGGCGTATTGCCGCGAACGACTCAACAGTCCGCAAGCCATACGCCGTGTGCTGAACTGCTTTTCGTACACAGGCGGTTTTGGTGTGGCCGCGTTAAAAGGTGGCGCCGAACATGTGGTGAATATTGATTCGTCCGGCCCGTCGTTGCAGCTGGCGGCCAATAATCTGGCGCTCAATGGTTTTGAGCCGGAACAGGCCGATCTGGTGCAGGCCAATGTGTTTGAGTATTTGCGCGAGTTACGTCAACAAGGTGAGACCTTTGATCTGGTGGTGTTAGACCCGCCCAAATTTGCGGAAACCAAATCGCAATTTCTGAAAGCCGCGCGCGCCTACAAGGATATTACCCTGCAAGCGGCGCAGCTGATTGCCACTGGCGGTACGCTGGTCAGTTTTTCGTGCTCGGGCGCCATTGATCCTGCGTTATTTCAAAAGATTACAGCGGATGGTTTGCTGGATGCTGGTCGGGAAGGGCGCATAACGCACTACCTGCACCAGTCAGAGGATCACCCGGTAGGGCTGCCATTTCCAGAGTCTTTGTATCTGAAAGGACTGGTGTGTGTGCTGGATTGATTTTTGCGGCTATAATTCTGCGCCATGACAAGTCCAGATAATTTTGAGCAAGCGGCAGCCGAATTGATCGACGTTGGGCGTCGCTTGTGGCAACAGGGGTTTTGCCCGGCCACCAGCAGTAATTTCTCCCGGCGCCTGAATGCTGGCCAATGTGCTATCACGGTATCCGGTCGTGACAAAGGCAGGCTGCAACAGGCAGATATCATGCGTGTTGACATGCATGGGCAGTCGCTGGATGGTCAGATACCGTCTGCGGAAACGCTGCTGCACACACAACTTTATCAGCGCGATCACAGCATTAGTGTGGTATTACATACCCATTCTGTCAAAGCCGCCTTGGTATCCATGAATTGTGCGGGATCTGTTGTGGTGCAGGGTCTGGAATTGTTAAAGGCGCTCAAAGGCATAAAAACGCATCAGAGCACACTTGAAATCCCGGTTTTTGACAATACACAGGATATTGTTGCCTTGGCGCAACACCTTGACCGCTGGATGTCGCAACATGGCACTGGCCATGCATACCTGATCAAAGGTCATGGTTTATACAGCTGGGGAGCCGATATCAGCGAAGCTCTGCGCCATATTGAGGCGCTGGAGTATCTGCTTGACTATTATTGGCATCAGCACTTTTTGCATAAACATGTTTTGCATCAAAATGGTGAGAGACACCCATGAGTACACTGACTATCTTTGCGGCCGCCAACTCGGCTGAGCCCTTGTTCAACAGTCATGACAGCGCAGAGATCACCGTGCAGCTCAACAGGGTGGGTGTGCGCTTTGAACAATGGCAGACCGCGCGCGCGATTATGGCTGGCGAAAGACCTGAATCCGTGCTGGCAGCGTATAAGGTCGATGTCGATAAACTGATGGCCGAAGGTGGATACCAGACGGTTGACGTCATCAGTCTGGACGCGACTAACAACCCCGAGGTAATGGCGAATGTGCCTACACTACGGGCAAAATTTTTAAGTGAGCATCGTCACTCGGAAGATGAAGTGCGGTTTTTTGTCGACGGGCAAGGCCTGTTTTCGCTGCATCTGGGTGATAAAGTTTACGAGGTGTTGTGTCAGAGGGGAGACCTGATCTCCGTACCGGCCAATACACCTCATTGGTTTGATATGGGACCGACGCCAAAATTTGTTGCCATCCGGTTCTTTAATAATACTGAAGGCTGGGTTGCCCACTATACCGGCAGCCCGATAGCTGATTCGTTTTCCAGACTGGAGTCATAATGAAACCGATAGCAATTGTCACGGACATCGAAGGAACGACCAGCTCCATTCGATTCGTGAGAGACATTCTGTTTGTGTACGCGGATCAGTTTTTGCCGGACTTCATCCGCAAACACAAAGAAGAGCGTGATGTTGCACGGCAGTTGCGCAGTCTGAGTGAAAACACGGGCATCCCCTTGAAGAATACCGAAGCGCTGATTGATCAGCTGCGTAAATGGATGCGCGAAGACAATAAATCAACCGAGCTTAAAGCCCTACAGGGCATGGTTTGGGAGATGGGTTATCAGCGTGGTGAGTATCAGGCGCACATTTATCCTGACGTGCCTGACAAATTGCGCGAGTGGCAGGATGCCGGCATCAACCTGTACGTGTATTCCTCTGGTTCAGAAAAAGCCCAGCGCTTGTTTTTCCGCTATTCTGTGTTTGGTGATCTGAGGCTGTTGTTTGCCGGGCATTTTGACACCAGCATCGGCCCCAAGCAGGATCCACAGTCGTATCAGAATCTGGTGGACTGGATTGCTTTGCCGCCCGCCGACATTTTATTTTTGTCTGATGTGGAAGCTGAACTCGACGCCGCAGCGGCCGTGGGCATCAAGACGGTGTGGGTGTTAAGACCTCAAGAGTC
>DITX01000139.1 GCA_002422225.1 Gammaproteobacteria bacterium UBA6173 | reverse complement strand
TGGGCATCGAAAAAAGTGATACCCGCGCCCAAGGTGAAAAGCTGCTACAGAAAGTGCTGGATTATCGTGTGTTCAGCGATAACGAAGGACGTATGAATCTGAGTGTGAGCGCGATTGGCGGGCAGGTGATGCTGGTGTCGCAGTTTACGCTGGCTGCGGATACCGGGCGTGGTCTCAGGCCCAGTTTCACCTCTGCGATGCCGCCATCAGACGCTGGAGCGCTTTATGACGACCTGGTAGGTTGGATGCTGCAAACGTATCCGTCGGTTGTCACGGGACGGTTTGGCGCTGACATGAAAATTCTGTTGGAAAACGATGGCCCGGTGACCTTTAGTCTCCGGGTTTAGCGCTCATGCTCAAGACTGTTGCGTTTGCTCCGCAAGCTCGCGTTCCTGTTTTTTCTTGATATAAACCTTGCCGAAGAAAACCCCGGTTTCAAAAAGCGCCCACATCGGTAAGGCCATCAATATTTGGCTGAACGGGTCAGGCGGTGTTAAAAGCATACCCACCACAAAACAGCCCACAATGATGTAGGGGCGTTTACCTTCCAGCGATTTAACATCCACCATGCCCGACCAGATCATCAGAAACACGGCAATCGGAATTTCAAACGCAAACCCAAACGCAAAAAATATCTTTAATACAAAACTCAGGTAACTGGCAATGTCAGGTGCCACCGCAATTCCTTCCGGAGCAACCGACACAAAAAAGCTGAACACAATGCCAAATAAAACGTAGTACGCAAAGGCCATGCCGGCGTAAAACAGCAGTACGCTGGAAACAAATAAAGGGATAGCCAGAGACTTTTCGTTGGCGTAAAGACCCGGTGCTATAAAAGCCCATACCTGGAAAAGAATGTACGGCGCACTCACAAACAGAGCAGCGTAAAACGTCAGTTTAAAGGGTGTAAAAAAGGGTGACGTCGGATCAATTGCGATCATGCTGGTGTCCGGCGGGAGTACCGAGGTCAGCGGGTGTGCAACAAACGCATAAATATCATTGGCAAAATAAATCAGTGCCAGAAACACGACCAGCAAAGCCACGACACATTTTAGTATGCGATCACGCAGCTCAACCAGATGGCCAACAATGGTCAGCTCGGGTCGGGTGTCAGGATTGATGTCAGGCGTTTTCACAAAGAATCAATCCTTTTGGCCATCAGTGGGTTCACTCGCGGGCGCAGGTGCGACATACGCAGTGAGTTTGCCATTTTTCATGGAAACCAGGCCGCTGGGCGGGTTGTTGTAAAAGTCCTGAACGGGCTGATTTTCAGTGGGGGCGCTTTCTAATGCAGGTTCTGGCGCGTCGGGGTCCGGCATGGCTGCAGCAATTGCAGGTTCAGGTGCGGGTGCTTCAGACGGAGTTTCCGGTATGAATGTGGGGAGTCCTTCGACTGAACTGTTGGTCACCACGGGAACAGGTGCGGCGATCGCGGAGTTGATCGTCTTGTTGATTCCGTCTTGAGTTTTATCGAGCTCTTTGCGGGTATCTTTCACCAGCTGATCAGCGCCTTTACGCGCTTTTTCGATGTCTGCCAGTATCGATTCATTATGTAGTTGCCGGCGGATATCATCTGCATTGAGCTGTTGCTCAATCTCGGCTTTCACTTTGCCGAAGCTGCGTTTGGCGCGGCCAAGCCACAACGCGCCCGTGCGGACGGCGTCGGGCAGCTTTTCAGGGCCTAGCACTAATAAAGCTACTACAAAGATAACCAGAAGCTCGATGAAACTGATATCGAACATTGTGGTTATTTATCCTGTGCTTTCTCGGTACGTGCGCTGGTGTTGCCGCTTGCAGTGCTGTCGTCAGCCAACTGATCAGGATCAGCCTTGGCATCGTCGTCTTTTACGGCTTGTTTAAACCCCTTTAGTGCACCACCCAGGTCACTGCCCAAGGTACGTAGTTTTTTTGTGCCGAACAGCAGCACAATAATCAGTGCGATGATAAGTAACTGCCAAATACTGATGCCGCCGATTCCCATACTTCCTCCGAATGCCTGATACACACATGACAACTCATATGGCGCAGGCTGATAAATAGTTAGTTTGCTGCTCTGGATGCCTTTTCGGCGAGGCCAGATATGTTAAAGCGCTTTCTGAGTTCTTCCAAGACCTGCTCATGGCTGAGGTCAAGGTGGCTGAGCATCACCATGCTGTGAAACCACAGGTCGGCTGTTTCACCAATCAAGGCCTGCGCATCTGCACCTGCAGCAACATCGCGCGCAGCCAGAATGGTTTCCACGGCTTCCTCGCCCACTTTTTCAAGAATTTTATTCAGGCCTTTTTTATGCAGGCTGGCGACATAGGAATTGTCAGCATTGGCCTGTTTGCGATCGCTCAGCAACAGGGCAAGTTGCTGAAGGACATCACTTGTTGAATCTACTGCGTTTGTCATTGTTGGCTGACTTCTGCTCTTCAATTAATGGTCGGGATTCTGATACATCTCGGCGGGATCTTTTAACACGGCATCCGTCACTGTCCAACCGATACCTTGTTCACTCTGGGTAAGTTGTTGGTAAAAACAACTTTCCCGGCCAGTGTGACAGGCGACGCCGCCCACTTGTTCAACCAGATAACACACCGTATCGGCATCACAATCGAGCAAAATCTGATGGATGCGCTGCACGTTACCGGACTCTTCGCCTTTTCGCCAGATTTTCTGCCGTGAACGCGACCAGTACACAGCGCGCCCTTCGGCCTGTGTGAGCGCCAAGGCCTCGCGATTGATCCAGGCGTGCGTCAACAGTCGTCGGCTGTGTACATCCTGAGTCACTACAGGCACCAGACCTTCGTGGTTCCATTTGATCTTATCCAGCCAATCTGTGTTGTTCATGTGCTCAGTATGCTCTTTCACGATGTGAAATACAAAAAGCTGAAGGCGCCCACAATCAGTAAAATGACCACCAACAGGCGTTGCTGGCGTTTGTGATGACGGTTATCGTGTTGTTGTTGCTGTCGCATCGCAGCTTGTAGCGTGTCATTGATGGCCTGTAATTTTTGCTGCTGGTTCAGGCTGTTAAGCACCAGTTGCGGCAGATGAGGGAATTGCTCAACCCAATCTGGAACGTTTTCTTTTAACGCCTTCCACAAGTAGGAAGGTTTCATGCGACGGCGGTTCCAGTCTTCCAGAAATGGCAGGGCAGTCTGCCAGAGATCCAGTTCCGGGTAGAGCTGACGGCCAAGACCTTCGACGTTGAGCAAGGTTTTTTGCAGCAAAACCAGCGAGGGCTGCACTTCCATATTAAACCGGCCGGCGGTACGAAACAGTTGCACCAACAGATAGCCGAAGGAGATGTCCTTGAGCGGCTTCTCAAAAATGGGCTCACACACCGTGCGCATGGCGGCTTCGAACTCCACCACTTTGGTGTTTTTGGGCACCCAGCCGCATTCCACATGTAATTCGGCCACTTTTCGGTAATCACGTTTGAAGATCGCGAGCAGGTTGCGCGCCAGATATTGCTGGTCGTCGCGACTGAGTGAGCCGATGATGGCGCAGTCGATGGCAATGTAGCGCGGATACTCCGGATTGGAAGGGTCTACAAAGATATTGCCGGGATGCATGTCCGCATGGAAAAAGCTGTGTTCAAACACCTGCGTAAAAAAGATGCCAACGCCGGTTTCCGCCAACTGCTTCAGGTTTACACCGTGTGCGTTGAGCGCGGCTATATCGGATACCGGGATGCCGCGTATGCGTTCAGTCACCAGCATGCCATCACGGGTGACATCCCAATACACTTTAGGTACATAGAGTTTGGGTGAGTTTTCGAAGTTGCGCCGCAGCAAGGTGGTATTGGCGCCTTCGGACAATAAATTGAGCTCGCCCAGAATGATGTGTTCGTAGTCGTCAATCACTTCGCGTGGTTTCAGACGGCGGCCATCGGGCAGATATCGTTCCACGAGACGTGCCACCCACTTGAGCACTTTAATGTCTTCGCAAATGGTTTTTTCGATACCCGGCCGCAAGATTTTGATCACCACTTCTTCGCCGGTGCTCAGGTGCGCTTCATGCACTTGCGCGATCGATGCAGAGGCCAGCGACGCAGCCTTGATGTCGTTAAAGTGATGTTGCCAGGGCTGGCCAAGGGCGTTTTCGACAACTTCAAAAACGGTGGGCGAGGTAAATCCGGGCACTCGGTCTTGCAGATTTTGCAGTTCGTCACTCAAGTCTAAAGGCAGGAAATCACGCCGCGTGGACAGCAGTTGGCCAAACTTGATGTAGATCGGCCCCAGATCCTGCAGGGCTTCTTTCAAGCGTTGCGCTGGCGTGAGGCCGTGTGCTTTGTTGCCTGCAAACACGCCGATGCTTGCCATCAGCAGACGCAAGGGCCAGGCTTTTGCCGTCAGTGGGCTGATCTGATCAAGTCGGTATCTGGCACAAACTGAGACGATACGCAGCAAACGGGGAAGGTGGGACACCAAGCGTTCCTCAGACCCGTTTGGTCAGGGTTTTCATTACCCCAGCCATCACTTTCATGCCAGTAGTGATTGGCAACGGCAGTTCAGCACCGCCGGCGGCCATCGCGCTGTCGCCATGCTTTTTCTCGTCAACAATCATTTGCTGTAAAACCGCCCGGCTTTTGTGATCGTGAGCGGGCAGTTGTTGCAGGTGATCTTCCAGGTGCTCACA
>DITX01000033.1:9497-10459 GCA_002422225.1 Gammaproteobacteria bacterium UBA6173 | reverse complement strand
TTCGACAGCGATCCGCAACGCGTTACGCAGATGACACACCGATGCGCCAGCATCCTGGTTGATCTTTCCAAACATCTTATCGACTCAGCCGCACTGGATGCTTTGTTGTCAGTCGCTCACGAGCAAAAACTGGACGATGCCATCCGTGCCATGTTCGACGGCGAGCCTGTTAACAACACCGAAAACAGGCCCGCTCTTCATGTTGCACTGCGCGGGCATGTTCCCACAAAAATGCCTGAGGTGGCGGACACCGTAAGCGCTACCTTAAAAAGGATAGGCAGTTTTGTAGAGCAAGTGCACTCTGGCGCATGGAAAGGCTTTTCTCAACAAGCTATTACTACCATCGTCAATATAGGTATAGGCGGCTCCGATCTTGGGCCGGCCATGGCGACTGCAGCATTGAGATCCTTTCATCACCCGAATATTCGCTGCCTGTTTGTTTCAAACGTAGATCCCGCTCACATTCGTAGTGTGTTGCACGGGCTGGAGGCAGACAAAACACTGTTTGTTATTGCCTCAAAGACATTTACTACTCTAGAGACTCTGAGCAATGCCCGGTTGGCAAGGGCATGGTATTTGAGCGAAGGTGGAACAGAGCAGGATATCCACCGGCATTTTGTTGCGGTCTCCAGCAACGTGCCAGCCGCGCAAGCCTTTGGAATAAATTCAGACAATATTTTCCCCATGTGGGACTGGGTGGGTGGCCGTTATTCTCTTTGGTCAGCCATCGGCCTGTCGATCGCGCTGGCAACGTCGATGTCAGTATTTGAACAACTGCTGGATGGTGCTGCCGACGCTGACGCACACTTTTTAACAACACCGCTACAAAACAATGTTCCTGTACTGATGGGACTACTGGCTGTGTGGTATCGCAATTTCTGGCACTGCGACAGCCATGTTGTTTTGCCTTATGCACAAGATCTGCATCTGTTACCCGCGTTTTTGCAACAATTGGAAATGGA
>DITX01000033.1:0-9388 GCA_002422225.1 Gammaproteobacteria bacterium UBA6173 | reverse complement strand
GGTTCTGAGGATCAACAGCAGCACCAACACTTGCTGGCTAACTGCCTTGCGCAGAGCCGGGCGTTAATGTGCGGCAAAACTTACGAAGAGGCCTTTGAAGAGAACATCAAAAAAGGGTTGTTGCCTGAACAGGCCAGCCGCTTGGCTCCCCATCGTCAGGTGCCAGGTAACCGGCCCAGCAGCACATTGTTGTTGCCGACACTCAACCCGCACGCACTCGGCACCCTGATAGCTCTGTATGAGCATAAAGTGTATGTTCAGAGTGTCATCTGGAACATCAATGCGTTTGATCAGTGGGGTGTTGAAATCGGCAAACAATTGAGCGGCCCCATGTTTGATGCCTTGGGCGGTGATACCTTGGCGACACAATCGCTTGATGAATCAAGCCAAAATTTAATAATGCATATCCAGAACACGGCCAGAGATTTGCAAAACCAATGATAGAGCGACCCGAACTGACACAAAAAATTGTTGTTGGCAGTGAAGAATGGTGCTCATTGCCACAGATTGGCATTCCTGCAATCAAGGTCCGGGTAGATTCGGGCGCCAAAACATCTTCCTTACACGCGTTTAATATTCGTGCGTTCTCGCGTGCAGGCATCAATTACGTCAGTTTTGAGGCACATCCGTTACAAGGCAACCGCCGCACCATCGTGCGCTGCGAAGCGGAAATCATCGATAAACGTGTTGTAAAAAGCTCAAGTGGAATTGGCGAAAAGCGATATGTCGTCAAAACAGCTCTGCGCCATCATGATCAACAGTGGGATATTGAGCTGACGTTGACCAACCGTGATTCCATGGGTTACCGGATGTTATTGGGCCGCGAAGCCATGAGTGGCCGCATGCTGGTAGATCCTTCCTGTTCATTTTTGGGCGGCAAGGTAAGCAGCAACCAGATTGATCAACTGTATCATCAACACACACGCGAAAGTGCAGGCCTCCGCATCGGACTACTGGCCAGCAATCCAGATCTGATCAGTAATCAACGCATTATGGAAGCCGGCGAGGAACGTGGTCATCGCATCCGGTTTTACGATGTACGCCAGTGCTATATGAAACTTGACGCCGAGCATCCGGAGATTCACTACCGGGGCGGCAAATTGCTTAACAAGCTCGACGCGGTGATCCCGCGTATACGCCCCGATTTGACGTTTTATGGATGTGCCTTGGTACGTCAGTTCGAGAGTCTGGGCATTTATTCACTGAACAGCGCGCAATCTATCAGCCAGTCGCGCGACAAACTGTTTTCATTGCAACATTTACTGCAGCACGGACTTCCAATACCCACCACTGGCTTTGCAGACAGCCCCCTCGATACAGATGATCTGATCGATATGGTCAATGGGGCGCCCTTGGTTGTGAAACTGCTGGAAGGACCTCATCACCGTGGTGTGGTGCTGGCTGAGTCTCGCAATGCCGGCGAAAGTCTGATCAATGCATTTCGTTCCTTGCAAGCCAACCTCTTGGTGCAGGAGTTTATAAAAGAAGCCGAAGGCCGCTCGTTGCGGCTGCTTGTGGTTGATAACAAAGTTGTCAGCGCGGTAGAAAGGCAAGCAGCACCGGGACACTTTCGCAGTAATCGCCAGGAAGGCAACAGTGTGACTGCCGTGCGCTTGAGCGCAGAGGAGCGAAAACTGGCTTTACGCGCGGCAAAAGTAATGGGGCTCAAAGTGGCGGGTGTGGATATCATTCGCTCACGCAAAGGCCCATTACTGCTGGAAGTAAACAGTTCACCGTCTCTGGGTGATCTTGAAGATGTGAGTGGAAAAGATCTGGCAGGCACCTTGATCAGCACAGTTGAAAAACAACTGGACTGGAAACGCCGCTTGGCCACTCCGGTTGAAACACCTTTTGAAAAGCCGGCACGGGAATGATGCCATGCCAGAAAAAAACAACACAACGCTCAGCTTTCGTACCGCTGAAATTGAAGAAATGGATTGGGCTTACCTGTTGTTCAAAGAAGGTCTGCAGCAATATATCGCACAAACTTGGGGATGGAACGAGCTATTTCAGCGCCACAGTTTTTTAGCCAATCTGCCAGCCTCCAGCTTTGTCATCATCACGTGCGATGAGGAAGATGTCGGCGGTTATTGTTTAAAACATAAATCCGATCATCTGTATCTGGAAATGCTGCTGCTGACGGCGTCTGCGCAGCGTAAAGGCATTGGCACACAGGTGATGAAATTGCTCATCGCCCAAGCAAATGATCGAAGTCTGCCAATCCGTTTAAGTGTCCTCAGAAACAATCCTGCCCATCTGTTTTATCGACAATTGGGCTTTGATGTGATCACTGAGGACAACTTCCGCTACGAAATGTCACTGGTTCGGCAGTAGCAATTGCTGAACCTAAAAGTACTCAAAACAACGCCAGCAGCTCCGCGGTTTTTTGTTGCATCAACGCAGTGTCTGCACGCGACTCAACGTTCAAACGCACGACCGGCTCAGTGTTAGACATACGTAAATTGAATCGCCATTGGTCAAAATTCATACTGAGACCATCGGTGTAATCAATCACCACTGCGTCATCACTGTAAATTGCCTCGACCTTTTTAATCAACGCAGCCGCATCCTGCACCGTGCGATTGATCTCGCCGCTGGCAGGAAAAGCGGCCATGCGCTCAGCAACCAGTTCGGAGAGTGGTTTACCCGTTTTGCAAATCATCTCTGAGACCAGCAGCCAGGGAATCATACCGCTGTCACAGTATGCAAAATCCCGGAAGTAGTGGTGAGCGCTCATTTCACCACCGTACACGGCGTCTTCAAGGCGCATACGCTCCTTGATAAAGGCATGCCCGGTCTTGCATTGCACAGCGCGCCCGCCAAACTCATCACACACCGCCTGGGTATTCCAGGTCAGACGCGGATCATGAATGATGGCAGCACCCGGATTTTTTTCGAGAAAACTTTGTGCAAGCAAACCAACGATGTAATAACCTTCAATGAAATAACCGGTTTCATCAAAAAAGAAACATCGGTCAAAATCCCCATCCCATGCAATGCCTATATCGGCATTATGTGCGTTGATTGCGTCAATGGTGGGTGCACGATTTTCTTCTAGCAAGGGATTAGGCACACCGTTTGGAAAATGGCCATCCGCTTGATGATGCACCCGTATAAATTCAAACGGCAGGTGCTCTGCCAGCGCATCAGCGACGATCCCAGCACCACCATTGCCAGCATTGATAACCAGTTTTAAGGGCTTCAGCACACTCAGATCAATATACGATAACAGATGCTTCACATATGCAGGGCGTGTGTCCTGATGACTCAGCGAGCCATGTCTCTCACTATCAGGAAATACGCCCGCTTCCGCCAGGGCGCGAATGTCATTCAGCCCGGTATCGCCACTGATCGGGCGCGACTGCTCACGCACAAGTTTCATGCCGTTGTAATCCTGCGGGTTATGACTCGCAGTCACCACAATACCGCCATCAGCATTCAGGTGCGATGTCGCAAAATAAACTTCTTCTGTACCACACAAACCAATATCAATGACGTCTGCACCCCCATCCATCAATCCACGGCTGAGCGCCTCACTCAAGGCAGGACTGCTCAGTCGGATATCGTGCCCGACCACCATGGTTTTTGGTTTCAGGTACAGCGCTGTCGCTCGTCCGATACGGTAAGCAACGTCTTCATTTAGCTGATCGGGAACGCGACCGCGGATGTCATAGGCTTTGAAACAACTGATCGTCATATGCATGGTAGTCAGACTCACTTGCGTTTGTAGATGTGCTGATAGGCGTAATTGGTAGCATCAATAAAACCTTCTACTGATCCGCAGTCAAAGCGCCGGCCTTTAAATTTAAATCCAAGAACTCGTCCGTAGGTTGCCTGCGTCATCAGCGCATCCGTAATTTGCAATTCACCGTTTCGCCCGGGAGGGGTGACACGCAAAATGTCAAAAATGTCAGGTGTCAGAATATAACGGCCAATAATTGCGAGATTCGATGGCGCATCGGCTGGATCGGGTTTTTCAACCATCTGGCGTACACGGTAAACACCAGGGGCTTCTTCGATACCACCAATCACGCCGTATTTTGAGGTTTCATCATGCGGAACCTCTTCAATGGCCACAATGCTGCAACGATACTTCTGGTACAACTTGACCATCTGCAGCAGCACCGGATCCTCTGCAGAGTCGGTGACGCAATAGTCATCCGCAAGCAACACCGCAAAAGGCTCGTTACCAATCAAGGTCTCGCCTGTGAGGATCGCATGCCCCAGACCTTTCATTTCGACCTGACGTGTGTACGAAAAAGTGCAGACATTGATCAGGTGACGAATATCCTTCAGAGCAGCTTCTTTGGAGGTTCCTGCAATCTGGTGCTCGAGCTCGTAACTGATGTCAAAATGATCTTCAATGGCGCGTTTGCCCCGCCCGGTCACAATTGCCATGCCGTTGATGCCGGCCGCCAGCGCTTCTTCTACGCCGTACTGAATCAACGGTTTGTTGACCAGCGGCAACATTTCCTTGGGCATCGACTTCGTTGCGGGTAAAAATCTTGTGCCGTAACCGGCGGCGGGGAATAAACATTTCCTGATCATTTAGAACCAACTCCTGTTTGTACTCGACCATAAACATCATCAAAACGAACAATATCATCCTCGCCCAAGTAAGCGCCGGTCTGCACTTCAATCAACTCGACCCATTCGTCGGTCATATTCTGCAGGCGATGGCGACTGCCCAATGGAATAAACGTCGACTGATTGGCATGCAAATCAAATACGCGCTCGTCACAGGTTACCGTTGCCACACCTTGGATCACCACCCAATGCTCCGCCCTTTTATGGTGCATCTGCAGCGATAACGAGGCTCCAGCACGCACCCTGATGCGCTTTACCTGGAAACCCGGCCCAGCCGCCAGCGACTCATAAGATCCCCACGGCCGATACACCAGTGTGTGTAGCACTGCTTCTGGACGCGACATTTGCTCCAGCCACTGCACAACTTTTTTGACATCTTGCACCTGATCCTTATCTGCCACCAGCACGGCATCCGGCGTTTCCACGATGACTGCATTGTGCATGCCAATGGCGACCACCAGTCGAGAATCCGCTCGGATGTAACTTTGGCTGACATTAATGACATGCGTATCACCACGCAGCACATTATTATCTTTTGTCTTGTGCGCACTGACATCCCAGAGCGAACTCCAGGCACCCAGATCATTCCAGGCCGCCTGCATGGGGACGAGCACTGCGTTAGCGGTCTTTTCCATCACCGCATAATCGATTGAATCTGATGGGCAGGCAGCAAACGCTGCCGCGTCTATACGTGTGAAATCGCCATCCGAGCGCGCGCTATGGCAGGCCTGCCGGCAATGTTGCGCAATGTCTGGCGCATGTCTCTCGACCTCCTGCAACCAACGCTCTTGCCCAAACAAAAACATGCCGCTGTTCCAGTCATAGTCGCCTGCGTCCAGATACTGCTGGGCAACCTCAAGTGCTGGTTTTTCCACAAACCGCTTTACTTTAAAGGCTGTCCGGACGGCGTCACCTAGCACTGGGCCGCGCTGAATGTAACCGTAGCCAGTTTCAGCATACAACGGGCGAATGCCAAACGTTACCATGGCACCTGCGCTGGCATGCTGCCTTGCAGTCTCTATACATGCATGGAACACGGCTGATTCACGGATGACATGATCCGCCGGCAGCACCAACATCAGTAGCGGTTCATCGCCCTCTGACCCCGCTGTAACCGACAACTTGCCGATCAATTCAGCAGCCAGCGTAAGCGCAGGGGCGGTATTGCGCCCCATAGGCTCCAGCACAATAAGGGCGTCTGTCATTTCCAACTGACGCAACTGCTCGGCAACCAGAAAACGATGTTCTTCATTGCAGATGATAAGCGGCGCGCCTACGCCCGGAATCCCTTGCAATCGCAACAATGTCGCCTGAAACAAAGTTGTATCGCTGCCGGCCAACACTGCACCGGCAACACTGCGATCGCCAGCCGACAGATCTGATGAATCTGTGCCAGACCCCGCCAGAGACTCGGGAATTGTCATAAACTGCTTGGGGCTTAATTGCCGTGAAAGTGGCCACAATCTTGACCCGGTGCCACCTGCAAGAATAACGGGGATTATCATATTGCTTCCTTGTTTACCGTGACGCCAAGTCTATATCAGAACGTTGATTGCATACAGGTGCCAGCACACGGACAGATACCTCCAACAAGTGTGTCTGGGAAAATAGTTCGATTATTTTGCTTTGCCGAGATAAACTTGCGCACTTTGTGAAACCAAGGTGTTGTTTTACACTTATGAATACAGGATTTACACCCAAAGGCTCTTACAGTAAAGACGAGCTGATTGACTGCGGTTACGGCCGCATGTTTGGCCCAGGTAATGCAAAGTTGCCAGTTGGTAACATGTTGATGCTGGACAGAATTGTGGAAATAAATGACCACGGTGGTGAGCACGGCAAAGGCCTGATCATTGCCGAACTGGATATCCATCCTGACTTATGGTTTTTTGAATGCCACTTTCCCGATGATCCGGTGATGCCAGGCTGCCTCGGCTTGGACGCGATGTGGCAACTGGTCGGGTTTTATCTCGGATGGCGCGGCAATCTTGGAAAAGGCCGCGCACTCGGCGCTGGCGAAGTCAAATTCAGCGGTGAAATTCTACCTACAGCCAGCAAAGTTACCTATGAAATCTCACTGAGCCGCATCATTGAGCGCAAGCTTGTGGTGGGAATCGCCGACGGCACAGTCGCGGTCGATGGCAAAGTAATCTACACCACCAAGGGCCTGAAAGTAGGTCTTTTTACGCCAGAAAGTCGCTTCTGATTCAACAAATCTGTTAAGTCAGGACGCGCCAAGAAATTGATCGAGGTACTTATGAGACGTGTTGTGGTGACTGGTATTGGTATTGTTTCCTGCATTGGTAACGACGTACCAACCGTACTCGAGTCGCTGAAAGAAGGCCGCAGCGGCATCAGTTACAACCCGGTTTACGAAGAAATGGGGCTGCGCACCCACATTTCAGGCCGAGTCAACATCAGCTTTGAAGATCACATTGATCGCAAGCACCTGCGCTTTATGGGTGGCGCCGCTGCTTATGGATATATCGCCATGGATCAGGCCATCAAAGATGCCGGTCTGACAGACGCCGACGTCTCCAATGATCGAACAGGCATCATCATGGGTGCTGGCGGCTCTTCTTCGGCGGATCAGGTGGAAGCAGCTGATATTCTGCGCACCAAGGGCATTCGTAAAATTGGCCCTTATCGGGTTCCACGCACCATGGGCAGTACTGTGTCCGCCTGCCTGGCGACTCCGTTTAAGATCCGAGGCATCAACTATTCAATTTCCTCCGCTTGCGCCACCAGCGCGCATTGCATAGGCAATGCGGTAGAGTTGATCCAACTAGGCAAACAGGATGTTGTTTTTGCCGGGGGTGGCGAGTCTGAACATTGGACACTGACTAACCTGTTTGATGCAATGGGCGCTTTAACCACGAGCCATAACCACGAACCCACCGTTGCCTCACGCCCGTTTGATGTCAGTCGTGACGGTTTTGTGATCGCCGGTGGTGGTGCAGTGCTTGTAGTTGAAGCACTTGATCACGCCTTGGCGCGTGGCGCAAAAATTTACGGTGAAATTACTGGATATGGCGCAACATCTGACGGGTATGACATGGTTGCCCCATCAGGCGAAGGNNAGCACACCGGTTGGTGACGTCACTGAATTAGGTGCTGTCAAAACCATCTTCGGTGGCACATCCCCGATTATCACTTCCACAAAATCCCTGACCGGTCACTCCCTCGGTGCAACGGGTGCACAGGAAGCAATCTACAGCCTGTTGATGATGCAACACAATTTTGTCAGCGCCTCAGCAAACGTCACGGAACTTGTGCCCGAGGCAGAAGGTCTTAACATTGCTACCAAACGCCTTGATGACGTCAAAATTGACTGCATCATGTCCAATAGCTTCGGGTTCGGCGGTACCAATGCAACACTGGTTTTTGAGCGTTATCAAGCCTGACACATATCCCCATGCGCTGCCGGCATCGATTGCCGGCATGCTGGCGTTGATTTTGATGCTTCTGCCGTCCCGAAGCTTTGCCCAAAGCCCATTCTCCGCAAGCACGTCTGCGCAAAGCGCCCTTTCACAGCAAACTGCTTTTCTGGATGTTGACCAGGCTTTTTCGTTTTATATCAGCCTTGACAACACCGATCGCATCAGCGTGCACTGGACAATCGCGCCGGGGTACTACCTGTACGCAGACAAATTCAGTTTTGAAATTACCGAGCCACAAGACCTGGTCACTGCACTCATCCCGGTGCTGCCAGTCGGCATCAAACACGAAGATGAGTACTTTGGTGAGGTCAGCGTGTATTACGAGCAGACGCGCGCCATGCTCAAGCTGCCAGACGGCAGTCCGCAACAATTTACACTGTCTATCGGTTTTCAAGGTTGTGCCGAAGCGGGCCTTTGTTACCCGCCCACCAAGCGTGATGTGGAAATAACACAGTAATTGCGCATGTTCGCGACGGATAACTGCTTTTACATCACAAAACATCAGAGAAAAGCCACAATTTGGTGATGAAAAGCCGAGAAAAATCTGACAAAATGCCGGCTTTCAAAGCGCAACATCCGAACCCCGGACCAAAAACATGGCTACCATACTTGTCTTGCATGGCCCCAACCTGAATTTGCTGGGTACTCGCGAGCCTGATGTTTATGGCAAAGAGACACTGGATGACATCAATCGCCGGTTGGCAAATACCTGTGTCGAGGCCGGGCACCATCTATTGCATCTGCAGAGCAATGCTGAGTATGAATTGATCGATCGCATTCACGATGCACGCTTTGAAGGCATTCACTTTATTATCTTTAATCCGGGCGCATTCACGCATACCAGCGTGGCCTTGCGGGACGCACTGTTGGCGGTAAGCATCCCATTTATTGAAGTTCATCTCTCAAATGTCTACAAGCGCGAACCCTTCAGGCACCACTCGTATTTCTCGGATATTGCGTCCGGGACAATTACTGGACTGGGATCTCAAGGGTACGATCTGGCCTTGCGGGCAGCACTGACCAAGATCCAAAACCAACACTAATTTTCGATTTGACGTTAAAAACCCGATAAAAGAGACCACTTATGGATATCAGAAAAGTCAAAAAACTCATCGAACTGCTTGAGTCTTCCGATATTGCGGAAATCGAGATCAAAGAAGGTGAAGAAGCCGTCCGTATCAGCCGCGCAAGCAAAGTTGTGCAACAGCCTATCCAATATCAAAGTGCACCGATGGTATCAGCGCCTGCGCCGATTGCGGCAGCAGCCCCCGTTGCAGCGCCAGCGGCTGACGCCGACAGCCCACGAAAAGTACGTGGCAACGTTGTCAAATCACCGATGGTCGGCACTTTCTATCGCGCTC
>DITX01000210.1 GCA_002422225.1 Gammaproteobacteria bacterium UBA6173 | reverse complement strand
CAGTGGCCGCTAAGATAGCTGCGGAAACGGCAGAAACTAATGCGGAAACTGCACAAGCTGCTGCTGAACTAGCAGAAACTCACGCGGAGACTGCTGAGACTAACGCTGAAACTGCTGAGACCGGTGCCCTGGCCGCGCAGGTAGCCGCTGAATCAGCCCGTGATGCCTCCTTTGTCACCGGCCCGAAATATGCGACCGAGGCGCTGGGCCGCGCCGCTGTGGCAGATGGCGTCAATTTTCTGGTGCAGGGCAGTGGCGATGTGGCGGCTTATGAGTATCGGCGCACGAACAGCACCACGAGTGTGCTGATTGCGACTTACCCCAGCAGCAGTGCGGTTGATGAACTTGAGCGTATTACCGACACATCCTCTATCTGGTATTTCGGAGCGTCCCAAGTCATCAGCGCCGTTGAAGATGCACAAGGCGTCTTGACCGCCATACTCTTTGATGGATCGACGGTGGACTACACGGCAAATTTTCTGACAGACGTACTTGAGCAGTGGTATGCCGGGTATGAGCAAGTGGCCTTTGGCGTCATCGCGCAGGATTTAACTGTCCTGTCATGTGATCTATTTAGCGGAATGTCGCTCGAAGCGTTTATGGTGTCGTCCGATCTTATGGGGGCTGAGACGGCCATCGTAGCGATTGGGGACAGCCTAACTCAGAGCGCTTGGCCTGGAACCTTGCAAACACTAACTGGCAGGACGGTGATCGGCTTGGGTAGAGGATCACAAGCATCCCGACACATCGCCGCCAGGATGGGGGCTATCTCCGTCACGATGGATGTCAGCACAGGGCAAATCGTTGCTGGTAGCAACACCATCACGCACATCAACAGCGTGCCTCTTTCAGGGGGTCTTGGTGTGGATACGGCAGTTGGAAACAACCAGTTCTTATCCCGTGGCGATAGTAATAATGCTGATAGCGTGCGTGGAATGCTTGGTTCAGTGCGAGGCACGCTTACCAGAACCGCAACAGGCGGCCCACCTAGCACCACCGAAATCTATACGTTTGTGCCAGATGCAGCGGAGCGTGTGCCTGCGAAATGTCCTCCAGGCACATCGTTTGTGGTCGAGTATGCCTATCGGCATCTGACTCATGTGATTTGGGCTGGTAGCAACGACATTGGCTGGGGGGATGACGAACTACGTTTTGAACCCAATATTCGCGCAATCATTGAAAGCCTTGGTAGCAAGCGATATATCGCGTTTCCACCAATCAACCGCACCGGGCAGGCAGCATTTCAGCAAGGGGGTGGCTTTTGGGCAAAGGTAATGCTGTGTGAAAACATTCTCGCCAATATCGCCAGAGAAAATTATGTGCCTTTGCGAAGGATGTTGATTGACCAAGGACTA
Source organism: Gammaproteobacteria bacterium UBA6173 (assembly GCA_002422225.1). Lineage (GTDB taxonomy): Bacteria > Pseudomonadota > Gammaproteobacteria > Pseudomonadales > Pseudohongiellaceae > Pseudohongiella. The sequence continues at coordinate 1,342 of DITX01000210.1, read as the reverse complement.
AGCCGCGTTGGAATAGCGGCCACGCCGACTGATTTGTCAGACATTTCGCTAGACACGATTCCTACATCGCTCAAAGCTGATGCAATTCACCACAACGCAAACGGGAACATGGCAGTCGCAATGATTGCCGCCGATGAACTTCAACTAAGGAACCTTTAGCATGACTAACTCACTCATCCTTCGCGCCCCAGGCGTTGCTTCTATTCCAAACCGTCCAAAGCTGACGCTTGATCCGATGATACGGGCTGGCACAAAGCTGCTGTACGATTTTTCACGCCCACAATGCCATCCAAACGGCGTGATCACGGCTGGGGCTATGAACAGTAAAACAGTTTTAGACATAAGCGGGAATGATGTGCCGCTGGTTTTCCCATCCGCTGGCTGGTCAGCAAACTCAGACGGATCAATTTCCAACACTCAGTCAGTATCTGGTTGTACTATTGGATCAGTGGGGCAGTTTGATATGTCTGTCAGTGAATACGAGTATGTTGCAACATACTGGTTTGGGATGACAACGGGCTACTTAGTAACTAACGCCGCACCTATGCTCACTCTTACAGCGAGTGGTACTGGATCGGCGCAGATATATTTAACCATTGGGGGAGATGGGCGCAAAGCTACTGCCTACGTTATGGGGGAATCTGCCGGAGCAATAATCTCTCCTGAATTTTCTTTGGACGAGCCACACATGGCTGCGGTGCATTTTTCTCCTGGTGGAACGTTTGGTTTTTACTTTGATGGTGCGCCGATCTGGGTCAGCCCCACAGCAGTGAGCGAACTTACCGCCGCAACAGCTTTTAGTTTGCTTTTGTCGGGAGGCCCAAATCGCAAGACCCACCGAATTAGCCTTTGCGACCTCACGGCATCACGCGCAGCAGAGGAAGCAATGGGTTACAACGACAACGCAATCCTTACTGGTGCCCAGCACATCTTGCGTGAATGGCAGTTTTGCACAAACCAGATTGCCGCGGCTCCGAAAACAGCGTTTGGTGCGTGAGCGGCAATAACCGTGATTCGCACCACCCGCCTGCTCTGGTTTGCTGCTGGCCTCACGGTCAGCCAGCGCCTGATCGTGCTGCACCCAACCCACGCCAATGACACCGCGCTGCTGGCCCATGAGCGCTGTCATCAGGCGCAGATGGCACGGGTGGGCACGCTGACCTTTTGGTGGCGCTACCTAACCGACAAGGCATTCAGACAGGCCAGCGAGGTCGAAGCCTACCAGGTGCAGATCGCCCACGGTGCCAAACGCTCAAGCTGTGCCTGCTATTTAGCAGAAAACTACTGGTTACATATTGATTATTCTACTGCTTATGCACTACTGAAAGACTAACATGGCAAT
>DITX01000035.1 GCA_002422225.1 Gammaproteobacteria bacterium UBA6173 | reverse complement strand
TGATGGCTGCCAGACTGTATGAAAACCCTTTGCGCTACAACTTGCTACTGCCGGGCATAACGCCAGGTAGCACGATGCTGGGCACACAATCCACCATCAACGACTATGGGCTACTGGGTTTGAGTGCCAACCGCGCCATCGGTCGACTGCTACTGACCTTGGATGTGGCGTTCAGCCAAGGCATCCTCAGTGATCAAGTGAATAATCTGGAACTACCAGGCGGCGGTTCTCTGCCGGTACCCGGTTTTGAACGCCGCAACCGGCTGGGGGTATCTGCTGGACTGGAGTATGGCATCAGCCCGACCCAGCAGATCAGTCTGAGCGCCTCTGCCCAGCAAGACCGTGGCCCAGATCAACAGGCACGCGGCAATGTGTTGATGCGCTACAGCAATAACTTGCGTAATGACGATCTAGTGTTATCAGCTACCGTGCAATCACAACTGGATGGTGAAGCCGTGCTGATGTTTTTAGGGGCGGATTATCGTTTGAATGACGATTGGGAACTGAGCAGCCAGCTGGTGCTGACCCGCACCAACACACAATCCCCGCTGTACTTTCTTGACGAGGACGTGCGTGCTGGCGTGACGGTGACCTGGAACTTCTGAGCAAATCAGCGTGAGACCGTCATTTTGAATCAGAGGCATCTGCATCTGGATGCACAAACGCGTGCCCACTGTTGAACATATCCTCGTCAAACTCGTTTTCCCACTTGGCAACGGCCGTTGCAACGGCCAGATCGCCGGTAACATTCAGGCAGGTACGCATCATGTCCAGCGGCCGGTCAAAGGGCAGCACAAAACCCACAACCACGGCAATCTGCGCCGGTGTCAAGCCGATGGTGGCCATTACCCCTGCCATCAAAAACACTGATGCGCCCGGCACCGCTGCGGTTCCGATCGACACCAAGGTGGTGGCGCCGGCCATAATGAAGTAGTCCACCAAGGTTAAATCCACACCAAATGCCTGGGCGGCAAACACCGAAACCACGCCGACATAAATAGCCGATCCATCCATGTTAATAGTCGCGCCCAAGGGCAATACCGTCGAGGCTATTACGGGTTTGATACCCAGATTTTTTTCAGCCACCGAAATAGTCACCGGCAAGGTGGCTGAACTGGATGAGGTTGAGAACGCCACCAATGTGGCGTTTTTAGCGTCGCGAAAAAAATTGTACGGTGACAGTTTCAGCACAAGCTTCATCAAACCGCCATAGATCAGGAAAAAATGCAGCGTAAATGCCAGCACCGCAGTGCCGGCCAGTGGAATCACATCCATCAACGCGGCAACACCTTGTGTACCGGAGACCCAGGCTATCAGCGCAAACACACCAAATGGAGCCATTTCCATGACCCAGCCAGTCAGTTTCAACATAATGGCCGCGCCAGAATCCATCAGATCTGACATGGGTTTGCCAGCTGCGCCCACACTGAGAATGCCAGCACCAAACAGAATCGCAAAAAAGATGATGGCCAGAAAATCACCGTTAGCCAGGGCGGCTACCGGGTTGGTTGGCACAATGCGCATCAGTTGATCACGAAACGACACCGGGGGTTGTAATGTACCTGGCACAGCAGACGACATATCCACACCAATACCAGGTTGCAGCAGGGCCGCCAGCGTCAATCCAATCGAGATCGCAATCAGCGTGGTGCCCATATACAGCGCCAGTGTTTTGATACCCAATGAGCCCAGGCGTTTGGGATCACCCATCGACACAATGCCGGCCACAATGGTGATAAACACCAGCGGCACCACCACCATCTGAATGGCGCGAATAAACAAGTCGCCTATCCAGCGAATCGACTGCGCGCCTTCCCCCCAAATTGCTCCAACAATCACACCCAGCACCAGCGCCAGCAGAATGCGGCGCCACAGGGGGGTATTAAACCAGCGTGAAATCAGGGATGGGGATACTTCCGACGACATTGTGCACCTCTTGTTTTTTCAGTCGCCAATCTGACCGCGATTGATTCAATTAAATGGTTGCTGCGTATAAGCACCGTCACGAATGTGTGACAGGCCACATAACGATGTCCAAAGACTATAGAAACTTGGCGCCAAGTGCCAATCATTTTCCGTTTGTGCGAGAATGACGATCTCCGCAAAACCACAGCAGGCAGCAGTACATGACAGACTGGGTAAAAGGTGTAGTTTCAGGTTGCTCACACTGGACCAATAATCTTTTTTCACTGCGGGTAGAGGCGGAGGTCTCCCCGTTCAAAGCTGGCCAATATACCTGGCTGGCACCGGGCGGTCTCGACGAAATTGGTCTGGAGAAAAGTGCGCAGCCCTACTCCATATTGAGTGCACCTAGCGATCAGACGCTGGAGTTCTTTTTCTACACGCGTACTGAAGGCGATCTGTCAAAACAACTGTCGCGCTTTCATGAAGGCGACCAGCTCTGGGTAAAAAGTGCGGCAGAAGGCACACTGACGCTATCGCAGCTGAAAGATGCCGAAACTTTGTGTCTACTGGCAACCGGCACCGGTGTCGCGCCGTTTTTGTCCATGCTCAAAACACCAGAACCTTGGCAACGCTTTCAAAAAGTAGTGCTGGTATATGCCGTGCGCCACAACCAGGACCTGCGTTATCAGGAATTGTTTGACGAACTTCAGCAGCGTTACCCCGGGCGTTTCCAATTGATAGCGTTTGTCAGCCGCGAAGTCCCCTCGTCTCGTCTGATGCCATTTGCCATTCAGGGACATATTCCGGTAAGTCTGCAAAACGGCACACTGGAAACTTTGCTGGATATTGAATTCAGCCCGCTGAACACCCAATTTATGTTGTGTGGCAACCCCGGCATGGTCAAAGATGCGGTGTCGGTGCTGCAACAACGCGGTTTTTCAGACAACAAACCCGCCAAGAGCGGTGAATTGAGTTACGAAGCCTACTGGTAGGCGCAATTTCAACGCGGAGATTTGCCATGCTTTTATACAGCTCTTCCGACTCTTCACACCCCGTGCTGGCACGCATAAAACCCTTATTCTGGCGGCGAGTCGGTGCAGCATTGCTGTTAACGCCGCTGTTGCTGGCCTGCAGTCCGGCAGAACAGGCGCCGGGCGCTAATGTTGATAGCCCAAATGTTGGCGGCATCGCTGACAGCCCAACGGTAGAGGCCAATGCCGGTTACAAACGTCTTTATCCAGCCAATCCCGATGATCCCTTGGACGCGCATATCTTTGAACTCGACAATGGTTTGCAGGTTTATCTGACCGCGAACCACGAAGAGCCGCGTTTTTATGCGGAAATCGCCGTGCGGGCCGGCAGCAAACATGATCCGGCCGATGCCACTGGACTGGCACACTACCTTGAGCACTTGTTGTTTAAAGGTAATCAGACCATGGGCACACTCGACTACGAGGCTGAGCGCCCCCATCTGGAGCAAATCCAGGCGCTGTACGAACAACACTTTAACGAGACCGACCCATCTCGCCGCGCCGAAATTTACGCCGAGATCAATCGTGTGTCGCAACTGGCATCGCAGTACGCTATCCCCAATGAGATTGACAAGGTTTACAACAGCATGGGCGCGAGCGGTCTGAACGCGCACACCTCGAATGAGGAAACTGTTTATAAGGTGGGCTTGCCCTCCAATCGCCTGCAGCATTGGGCCGAAATCGAATCCACCCGTTTTATCAACCCGGTGTTCCGCCTGTTCCACACCGAGCTGGAAATTGTGTATGAGGAAAAAAACCGCACGCTGGATAACCGCGACCGGCTGTCCTATTACGCGCTGGCGGACCTGCTCTACAAGAACCATCCGTATGGCCAGCAATCCACCATTGGTGATGCCGAACACCTGAAAAACCCGTCGCTGGTGTATATCCAGAACTACTTTGACACGTATTACGTACCAAACAATATGGCGATTTTTATCAGCGGCGACATTGATATTAATAAAACCATCGCCCTGATTGCCGAGAAGTTCTCAGTCTGGCAAGCCAAACCGCTGCCACCAGAGCCTACCTGGACTGAAGCGCCCATCACCGCCGTTGAGCGTGTCACGGTCAGCTACCCCGGTGAAGAAGAAGTGCAGATGGCCTTCCACACCGTTCCTAACGGCCACGAAGATCAGGAAGCGCTGATGCTGCTGGACATGATTCTGGACAACCGCACCGCGGGTCTGATCAACCTGAATCTGAACCAGCGTCAACGTGTGCAGGCTGCCGGTTCGTCGCCACAGTTCCAGAACGATTTTGGCGCACAAACCCTGTGGGGCGTGCCGCGTGAAGGCCAGACCTTGCTTGACGTTGAACAGCTATTGCTGGAACAGATTGACCTGATTCGCCGTGGTGAATTTGAAGACTGGATTTTGCCCGCCATCATCAATGACTTTAAAAACATGGAAAAACGCGGGCTGGAATCCAACACCGCGCGTGTTGGCATGATGCGTCAGTCCTATCTGCAAAAAGCCGACTGGGACTATTCCATCAAACAGATTCAGCGTCTGGAGCAAGTCACCAAAGCCGATATCGTGGCCGTTGCCAACAAGTACTTCACCACCAACAACTACGTGGCGGTGCACCGTCTGAATGGCCCTGCAGATATACCGTCCGTTGATAAACCTGCCATTGATCCGGTGAGCATTGACCCCAGCCGTCAGTCGGAATTTGCGTCGGCTATTCTGTCGATGCCATACGAGGAAATCGAACCGGTCTACCTGCAGGAAGGCGAGGACTATCAGATCATCGATTACGCCGGCATGCCCTTGTACTACGCACCCAATCCGCTGAACGATATTTTTACCTTCAGCATGAGTATCGAAGTAGGCACCGAAGAGAACGATCTGCTGAGTCTGGCCGGCGCTGTGATGGGCAAGGCCGGCACGGTTGACTATCCGCTGGAAGAACTGCAGAAGCAGTGGTATCGCCTGGGCAGTGAGTTCAATTTCAGCTCCGGTGCCAATGAAACGGTAATCAGTATCACTGGCATGGATCCGCAGTTTGAGGAAACCCTGGCGCTGATGCTGGAGCTGGCGAACAATCCACAAACCGATGCGACCACCTTTGAAGAACTTAAAAACTCCATTCTGCAGGCACGCCGTGATCAGCGCGAAGATCCCGCTGCCATCAGCCAGGCGCTGTATCTGTATAACCGTTATGGCGACGAGTCACCCATGCTGCGTGCCTTGAGCAGTGAGGCCATCCGGGCCGTGCAGCTGGATCAGGTATTGAGCCTGATCAGTGGTTTGCAGAAGTACAAACATACACTCAGTTACACCGGCTCAATGACGCCGGCAGAGTTGACCGCGATTCTGCAGCGTCAACACGAAGTTGCTGATGATCTGCTGGATCCGCCCCCTTACCGTTTCCGGCATGCGCGGCAGGTCAGCAACAATGAAATTTATGTGATCCACCGTGAAACTGCACAGGCGCAGGTGCGCCTGGAGTTTCCTGACGGCGAATATGACGAATCATTGGTGGTGCCGTCATCGTTGTATAACAACTATTTTGGCAACAGCATGTCTAGCGTGGTGTTCCAGGAACTACGTGAAGCGCGCGCACTGGCCTACTCGGCAGCGGCACAGTACTCGCAAGGTGGCCGCTTGGGCGCAGAAAATCTGGCACTTGGCGCTATTGGGTCACAGAACGACAAGGCCATTGAAGCGACAACGGCATTTATTGAGCTGTTCGACAATATGCCGGCCTCAGCTGACCGCTTCTCAGACGCGTACGGCTCTCTGGTCAACCGCTACCGCTCAGGTACCGTGGGTTTCCGTGCGATACCTGGCACGGTACGCGGATGGCAGTTGTTGGGCCTGGACGGTGATCCGCGTCCGCAACGTTTTGAACAGCTGCAAAACGCCTCACTTGAGGACTTGATGCAGTTCCAACGAGAGCACATTGCGGGTAAACCCAAGCTGATCTCCATTGTGGGTGATACCAGTCGAATGGACATGAGCCAACTGACAGCATTAGGCAACATTCAGCAACTGACCGTAGATGATGTATTTGTAGAATAACTCGCTTGCAGGGAACATGGTGTAATGACTGAAGCCGTTTTACATATCAAGAACGTGATCAAACGTTATGGCGACGTTGAGGTATTGCATCATCTCAATCTTGAGGTGACACGCGGCGCTATTCACGGCCTGGTGGGGTTAAACGGCTCGGGCAAAACCACCACCATGGAATGTGTGCTGGGCATGCAGGGTTTTGATGGCGGCGAGATCAACGTACTCGGTCGCCATCCACGCAATCTTTGGCAAGGGGCCGGCGATGTGGTGGGCATCTTTGACACGCCCGGACTGCATCCGGGCCTGACGGTCAGGCAGTGCCTTGAACATGCACGCTTGCTGTGCGGCAAACCCGTCCGAACGCCGGCGGAAGTCGAGACATTGCTCGGCATCACCAAATACTCACACTACAAAATCCGCCAACTGTCGCTGGGCAACCGCCGCCGCACCTCGATTGCGCACGCACTCATTGGCCAACCCGCGTTTGTGGTGCTGGATGAGCCCTTTAACGGGCTGGATGCCGGGGGTGTGGATGACGTGCTGGCGTTGATTCAACGACTGAATCGACAGGAAGGCACTAGTTTTTTGTTGTCCAGCCACCAACTGGCATATCTGGAATCGATCTGCACACACCTGTCAATTCTGCATGAAGGCAAGATTGCCCTGAGTGCGTCAACTCACGAACTGATCAGCCCGACAGAATCGCGCCTGAAACTGGTCTGCGACCATCCGGAAGCCGCTCGTGAATTACTCAAACAAACGCTGGGCGTAATCAAATTTGAGAAAGTTGGTAATGCGTTTATGTTGACGCTGGACGGCATTGGCCCCGGTGATATCAACCGTAAACTGGTGATGTCGGGCCTGACCGTGTCAGAATTGCAACCTGAAAAACGCGATTTGACCGTGCTGTTTCAAGATATTGTCAGCAAAGTGACCGCCAAACCCAAAGTGAAAGCCTGGCAGGAGGTCGCATGATGCAAGGCCTGCTGACGTCGATCAAAGCGGAGATTTTTGTCTTTGCACACAGTCGTGCCATTCAACTGCTGTGTGTTATCCCGGCACTGATTACGGCGGCGCAACTGGTGCTGGTGCGATCACTGGCAGCCTCCAGCGATGCGCGCGCGGCATTGATGGGGAGTGACTCCGCATCGGGCGGCTTTGGTGGAGGATTTGGCAGCGCCGGCAATATCGAAGGCGCGGATGCCTGGGGCGCCTTGGTGGATGCACTCGGGACGGGGCTGACGCTGATCAGCCTGATTGTGATTGCCTATGCTGCCTGGAGTTTTGCCAGCGACCGCGACCTTGGGGTTGTGCGCCATTTATTGATTCGACGCGTGAGCAGACCGGCACTGGTCATCAGCAAACTCATTCAGGCACATTTATTGGCGCTGGTCTCCATCACGCTGATGTTGCTGGTGACCTTTGGCAGTGCCGCGCTGCTGTGGGACTTCGGCCCGGTGGTCGAAGACGGATATGAACTGATTGGCACTGAGGAAATTCAGGCTGAACTCAGACTCGGCCTCAGTCTGGCATTGATTCCGGTACCGGCGGCCATTGCCCTGGGTGTACTGATCTCCGTGTTATGCAACAGCACAACACAGGCTTTGAGTGTCGCACTTGGATTGACGCTGGGCCTGGACTTGTTCAAGTCTGTGCTGGGCAGCGCCGCTGACTATCTGTATGCGTCGTATCTGGTGTCCTTGCTGGATGAATCCTATCTGGACGATGTGGCGCGTCTGGTACGCGGTTTTTCCGATGTCATGATTGATCCGGCAGTATTGCAATTGAATCAGTGGGTGCCCTGGCCACAGATGGTGCTGTTTGTGGTACTGGCACTGGTTCTGGTTCGCCATAAAAAACTGTAAGGACGCTAAGGAGAGACGGATGCACAGATTCACGCTTGATTTCTTACGTCTGACAAAACCATTACTGTTGCTCAGCAGTGTGGGGTTTTTGTCAGCCTGCCTCAGCACTGAGCCACGCACATTGACTCCAAGCATCACCTTGTCAGCAGAAAACGAGTTATTGGCCGGCAATGATGGCAGCGCACAGAACGCCGGTGTCAGTTTTGGTCTGGTCGGTGGTGTTAATGAAAGCGACTCGCTGACCAATGTTAGTGTATTGCCGGGCATTCGCGTGCGGGCAGTCACCCCGGCGGGCGCGGCCGAGCGTGCCGGCATTCGGGCTGGTGATGTGATTCTTGCCGTCGATGGCGCCGAGACAAATCATCCCGATATGCTCGATGCCCTGGCGCTGCAGACCCGCACAGAAACCACCTACAACTTTGAAGTGCGACGCAATACCACCGTATTCCAGGCCAGCGTCACGGTGCGCCCGGCCATGGAAAACCAATCCGCGCCTGTTGAGCTGTACCGGGCCGATCCCTTGTTGTCACGCGCTGGATACAGTACCGAGTGGCTGCAGGCCGCCAATGGCGAGCGTGTATCGGGTGCACGGCTGGTGCGTCTGTTTGCGCAAAGTCCATTGCCCGCGGCGGGACTGCGTATCGATGACATTATTTTTGCGGTGGATGGCCAGTCCGTATCCTCCGCACAAGGTTTCATCAGTTTATTAAACAACCAATATCAGCCAGGTGATCGGGTGTCGCTGAGTGTCAGTCGCAATAATACCGTGAGCACGATTGCCGTCAATCTCTGGGATCCGGGCCGGCGTCTCAGCTCGCTGCGTGCCTGGCCCTTGTTTAATTACCAAGCGACACAAACGCCCGATGCCAGCCGGCTGAGCATTGGTGATCTGATTCTGTTTTCGCTGTTTACCTATGAACGTAACGGGCCGGAGCGCTCTTATAGTGTGCTTGGGCTAATCCGATCCAGCAGTGGATTGGGCGAATTGGCCGAGGAATAACATGCAATCAGCCCGCATCACACGCGCGTTATTAACGGCAGCCAGCGCCCTGCTACTGGCAACGGACAGTCATGCACAGGACGCAGGCATCAATTACGTCGCCACCGAACTGCCGCGCCCGGAATGGCCACAAGATGTGCAGGTTGCTGACATGGATGGCGACGGCTTGCAGGATGTGATTGTGCCATTCTGGTCCGCGGATGCCGGGCGGCAGTTACATATCTACCTGCAGCAAGCAGACCAGCGCTTTCCGGCACAAGCGTCGCGTATTGTGGATATCCGCTCCGAAATCGTAGCGGTAGCGCTCGCCGATGTGCGTCCGGAACCGGGGTCAGAGTTGTTGTTGTTCACCGGCAGCTCGGCATTCAGCCTGAGCAGCGCCGTGGCTGGCTACAGTGGCAATCTGCGCCGCCTGTTCGATTGGGCCTTATCGTCGGCGGTGCCCGACCCACAGGTGACGCGTTTTTTAAGTCCACCCGTAGATGCGAATGCAGATGGTTTTGTAGATCTGTTGTTGCCCGGCGTCGATGACTATGGCTGGTTCACCGGCGGGCCCGACGAGCAGTTCACCCTGCGACATCAGTTCAGCACCGTCAACACCGAGGTAGATGACAGCGACTTGCCGCCGCCCAGTGGACGTTTCTCCACCAACATTTCGTTTAATGCACAGGACGGCTTGCTGGTAGATGTGCAGCTGCGTTCTGGCTCGCTGTTTGAGGATTTTCTGCAAGTGGGCAGCGCGCAAGCTGATGCCATTCTGGACATCAGGAACTGGATGCCGCCCGCGGTCATGGCACCGCTCAGTGCAGCCAACCGTCATGATCTGATTTACCTGAATATTGGCAATGATATTCAGGGCCAGATCAACATCCTGCCCATGAACAGCGCGGGCAGCTTTGCGCAACGACCGGATTGGCAAGCGCCGGTGGAAATGCGCGGCGACTTCAAATTATTAGACGTTAACGGCGACGGGCTCAGCGATATCGTGCGTCTGGTGGAAGATGGCAGCACTTGGACGGTGTCATTTTATGTAAATACTGGCGGCGCTTTTAATTTTGCGCAGGCCAATCAGGTCATGCGGTTTTCAGGTTACGACCTGCGTGTTGATGTCACTGCGATTACTGGCGGCAAACCGCAGCTGAGCGTCAGTTATTACACCATTCCGGTGGTCGCCGCGATTCGTGATGCCAGTATTGTGCGCAGTTTGCTGCTGTTTAATCATGCGGCCACGGGACCTGCGCTGTTTAATAATCGCCCGGACTTTTTGCTGGAAGAAACCTTTTCGGCCAGCACCGTGCGCGGCCTGTCCAGCCCGATTGTGCTGGATGCGGATCTGGATGGTGACGGTCGCATCGATGCCTTACACGTCACACCGGCGGGGGCATTGGCCGCCAAACGCATCAACAGCAATTTGCAGTTTGAAAACCAGCCGTTCTGGCAATATGTGCCCACGCGCAGTATTGCGCGCTTCCGAGTAATGGACATGAACAACGACGGACGCCCTGACCTGATATTGGATCATTCCAATACCGTCACGGTGCTGGTGTCTGCACCATGAACCTGTTTAAAACCGCCTTTAGCGTGATTGTTCCTGTCTTGTGGGCGATGACAAGCACTTTGGCCGCGGCACAAACACC
>DITX01000099.1:9404-9718 GCA_002422225.1 Gammaproteobacteria bacterium UBA6173 | reverse complement strand
GACAGCACGGTTGTGGCTATTGTCCCAAGTGGAACATTCATGGTAAGCAGCACTGGAATGACAATACCGAGTGCAATAGCGGCGATCGCTACCTTGCTCAATTGTGATCTGAGATGTTCAGGCGAGGTTTTTTTCCAGCGACTGATTGGCCCGATTGCCATAAAGACGGCCAGAATCGCCATCAAGGGAATAAATATCGCATTGAAGTACGGAGGGCCAACCGAGATCAGTTCACCCCCCGTCATTGCCTGGTAAACCATCGGGTATAAAGTCCCCAGCAATATCGCGGCACTGGCGACAACAAGAATCAGGTT
>DITX01000099.1:0-9344 GCA_002422225.1 Gammaproteobacteria bacterium UBA6173 | reverse complement strand
GTGGGATCGGTTGCGAAGGCATGCACCGATGTCAGAAGCCCGGAGCGTGTAATGAATGTGCCCAGTAAGCTTGACGCAAAAGCCATGATCGCCAATAGAACCGTCCAGCTTTTGAACACGCCGCGTTTTTCAGACGCTGCCAGCGAGTGAATCATGGCAGCACCTAACAACCAGGTAATCATCGGGGGATTTTCGACAGGGTCCCACGCCCACCATCCACCCCAGCCGAGTTCGTAGTAAGCCCACCACGAGCCTAACGCCAGGCCCATTGTTAAAATCGCCCAAGCCGCATTGGCCCAGGGACGGCACCAACGTGCCCACGCGGCATCAAGCCTGCCGCTGATCAAAGCAGCAATTGCAAAAGCAAATACCACAGAGAATCCTACGTAGCCCATGTACAAAGATGGAGGATGAATAATAAACGCAAAATCCTGCAAGGCTGCGTTCAGATCTGCGCCGTCTTCAGGAGACAATGGCAGTACACGATCAAACGGATTTGAGGTGGCCAACATAAACAGGATATAACCGACACTCAGCATGCCCATGATGGAAAGCACGCGTGCCACAAATTCGTCCGGCATGGCTTTACTGAATATAGAAACAGCAAGCATCCAGCCACCCAGCATCCATGTCCAGAACAGGAATGAGCCTTCATGGCCTCCCCATACCGCTGTGATTTTGTAATAGATCGGCAGCATGGTGTTTGAATGGTTGGCAACAAACTGTACTGAAAAATCGTCACTTACAAAGCTGTAACCCAGAATCAGCAGGCTGATTGAGAGAAAAACAAATACCCCCGCAGTCAGCGGCCGGGCTAGGCTGATCCAGAGCAAATTGCCGCGTGCGGCCCCTGCCATCGGTATCACCGACAGAATGATGCTCAGGCAAAACGCCAGAATCAGCGCAAAATTTCCCAGTTCAGGGATCATTGCAGTACCCCCTGCGGCATGCCTGGTGTGGTTCCGGCGGCATCGAGTGCTGCTTTGACTTCTACGGACATATAGTTTTCGTCATGTTTGGCCAATACTCGCGATGCCACAAAGGTACCGTCGGCCGACATGGCACCCTCCGCGACAATACCCTGACCTTCGCGAAACAGATCTGGCAGAATCCCTGCGTATTTGATGAGAACATCGTGGTTATAGTCAGTGGTGACAAAGCTGACCTCGAGGATCTCCTGGCTGTGTTCCACCGATCCTTCTTTGACCATACCTCCCACTCGAATACGCTGGCCGGGGGTTACTTCGCCAGCAGCTACCTGTGTGGGTGTAAAAAACAGATCAATATTGTTGCTAAGCGCATATAAGGACAGGCCAATAGCCGTGCTCAGGCCGGCAGCAATAAATATGATAATTCCCAGCTTTTTGCGTCGATGTGGTTTCATAACAAATCCCGTAGTAACTGCACAGGTTGTAAGATGTTGAATATTCGAATATTTCAGCTTTCTCTTGGCTTGGTGGCCAATTCTGCATCACGCGCAGCGCGTCGTTTTTGCTCCCTTATAAATTGTTGTCTGGCCATCCTTGGTTGAATCAGATTGTAGCCGATAAAGATCGCGAACAGCAGGTAAACCGTCCAAATGTGAAATGTGTACACGCCCCCCATTTGCAGGAATTCAGACAGACTCGAGAATTGTAAGGTCGGCATAACTAAACTCCTGCTTTAAACACTCTTTTCCTTGGAGACCAGATCGATCACCCATTGAGATCGGCGTTCACGCTGTAAAATTTCGTTTCGTGTGCGCAAAATCAGTGCAATCACAAAAAATACATACACGGCGGAAATCATGATCAGCAAGGGCACCCAGACTTCGGGTGGATTAGGGGCGACCGGATCAATGGAAAAACTGCTCGCCGGTTGATGCAGTGTGTTCCACCACTCGACGGAGTATTTGATGATTGGGACGTTAATTGCCCCCACAATTGCCAACACAGCACAGGCTTTAGCCGCTGCGTCCTGGCTTTCGATAGCTGAGCGCAGTGCGATGACGCCAATAAACAGGAAAAACTGGATAAGTAACGACGTCAGACGCGCATCCCATGCCCACCACGTACCCCAGATCTGGTCGCCCCAGATTGCGCCTGAGGCCAATGCCAGTCCGGTAAACCACGCACCAATGGGTGCAACACTCTTGGCTACCATATCGGCAAGTTTCATTTTCCAAACCAGTGTGATAGTGCCAGCGACAGCCATCAGTGGAAAACACGCCAGCGAGATACTTGCCACCGGAACATGCACATACATGATTCTGATGGTCTGACCCTGCTGGTAATCTTCCGGGACAATCAACAAAGCCCAGAACAGGCCAATGGCCATCAGCACAATCATGGCAGCATATAACCATGGCAACCATTTACTGGACAGTTCATAAAACCATCGGGGTGAACCTAACTTTGAAAACCACAACCACATAATCTGTTCCTGTGTCCGGGATTGCTGAAATGCTGGTCAGCGTTGTCAGTTTACGCTGATTCGTAATGCGGCCGAAGATGCCAGTGGTGCCATGGTCAACGCCAATGCCAGTATCGCGCCCAACAAGGCAAAATGATTGCCAATTGGCAATCCAAACATAACATCGGTTACTGCTTTGGCGCCGATTATAAGCACCGGCGTTGAAAGCGGCAAAACAATCACGGCCAGAATGAGACCTCTACTGCCCAGTCCTACGGTCAGCGCGACGCCAATTGATCCAAAAAGACTCAGTACTGGCGTCCCTATCAACAAAGTGAGCACCAGCGTCCAGTAAGCTTCTGACGGTAGATAAAGCATGTATGCCAATAAAGGCGACAGCACCACCACCGGTAATCCGCTGATCAGCCAGTGCGCAATATTTTTGGCAAGTACCAGGAAATAAAGGGGTTGTGGGGACAGCAGTAACTGTTCCAGAGACCCATCTTCATAATCAGCGCGGTACAGATTATCCAATGAAAGCATGGATGCCAGCAATGCAGAGACCCAAACAACCCCAGCAGACACCTTGCTGAGTTCAACTGGGTCGGGGCTGATGCCCAGCGGGAACAGGCTGACCACAATCAGGAAAAACATGATTGGATTTAACAAATCATTTTTGCGTTTGAGCGCAATGACCAAGTCACGTTTGAGCGTGGCACAGAAGGCTTGCCAGGTACTGATTTCTGTTCCGGCATGGCTGCTAACAGGTTTGTTCATGCAGCAGCCCTTCGTGTGTCAAGATCAAGGGCTCTTGATGCACAGGTCACGTTCAAGGCATGGTGGGTCGTCAGCACGATAGCACCGCCAGCATTGACATGCTCTGACAGCAGCGATTCAAGATTTTTGACCCCCTGCACATCGAGTGTGGTGAAAGGTTCATCCAGAATCCATAAACTTGCCGGGCTGATCAATAACCTTGAGAGTGCAACGCGTTGCGTCTGCCCTGCCGATAAGTTCCGACAAGGAATATCTTCGTAAGCTCGCAGACCCAGCCTTCCCAGCGCTGCCACGATGCGAATGTCATCAGCGGGCGCGTGTAGTGAGGCGCTCCAGCGCAGATTCTCTCTTGGTGTGAGAATACGATTGACGCCCACACGATGACCAATGTAGATCATCGATGCAAAGAAGTCCTCGCGTTGTTCATATAGCGCCTCGCCTTTCCAGTGAATATCACCTTCATAGTCATCGTTCAGACCACACAGGATTCGCAGCAAGGTTGTTTTTCCGCTGCCATTGCTGCCTTTGATCTGAACAAGTTCCCCCGCATGTATGTCAAGATCAAGGCCAGAGAACAGGACTCTTTCGTCGCGCTCGCAAAACAATGCGCGCGCTTGCATCAAGGGCGACGATACTGTAGCAGGAGCTTGGGGGGCGGTGTGCACGTTGTTGTGATCCACTACGCAAAATATCGGTGTCAGTCGGCTCAAAAAAATCAGGGCCGATTATACCCACAAAGCGAAGTGAAAATCCTACGACTTCAGGATGTCTTGCCGATTCCTCGAGCAGCCATTAAAGAGACTAGGTGTGCTTCAGCCTGGGAAAGACCACAGGTTTTGACGAGATCCTCGGGCGCAGCTCCCAATTCTATGAGCTTGCTGGCTTGCTCGTAGGTCAAACTGCCCGCATCCTTGTTTTCAAGGTCTTGCTGGCGTTGCACGGTCCGGTTGAGCTTTTTTTCCAAAACTGTGATGGTTGCCTGCAGCTTAACCAGTGATTTGGCGTTGGCTGTGAGCGCAGTTTGTTGTTCATTGGCGATTCGTGACAGCTCGTCTTTCAGCACTCTGAGTTGTCTGGTGTGCAGGAAAAAGAACATGCCCTGAAACACAATCACCAGGGTTGAAGCAAACATCAACAGTATGGGCAGTGTGAGCATCAGTTATCCAGTTCACTCAATTCGTCTTCAGACAGCAGTTTATCCAATTCAACCAGAATCAATAATTGATTGTCGCGGTGATAGACACCTTGAATGAATTTTGCGGAGTCGTCGCGATTCACCTGGGGTGCTGTTTCGATCTGTGATCGGCGCAGGTAAACCACTTCAGCAACACTGTCCACCAAGATGCCAATAACATGGCGGCCAATCTCGATGATGACAATGCGGGTGTTGTCATCTGGTTCGCGCTCCTGTAGTCCAAAGCGCCTTCGGGTATTGATCACCGAAATAACCGTGCCGCGAATATTGATGATTCCAAGTACATAATCAGGGGCGCCCGGCACTGGTGCAATGTCCTGAAACTTCAATACTTCCTTAACAACCATCACATTCACGCCATACGTTTCATTCTCCAGCTGAAACGTCACCCACTGCAAAATCTGGTCATTGTCCTGCTTTTTTACTTCGGCCATGTTGTTTTCCTCCTACAGCAAGACGATTGCGTGCGTGTTGTGATTGTCGGGTGCGTCAAAAAATCAGCGTTTTGCAAATTTTTGCGCGTTACCAACATCAATAAAATTGACAAAGCAAATATCAGGCCAGAAAAGCGCCTGTCAGTGCTGTTCTTTAAGGCTTGATGAAGAGTGGTCAGCTTCTTCTAGCAATTCCGTCAAACTGTCAACATCAACCAATGCACACAAACGGTTTAGCAGAGTCCCAGCCAGCCAGGGACGCGTGCCTAATAAATGTTTCCAACGCACATCTTGTGAGGCCAGATGCGTGGATTCGTCAGCCTGATCAACAGCCAGCGCCCACCGACTGTTCCCCAAGACAATCACACTTTGATACTGCGCTCTGTGGGAATTGTCTTTTATGCGTTCAGGCATGATAAATCGCGCGGTATCGATAACACGCAAGTTACGGTCATTCCAGCGCAGCAAGCCCATAAACCAATCTGCCTGAGCCACAACACTCTGCAAGTTATCTTCGATCAGGCAAATTCCGCCCAAGCTGTGCAGAGGCGCTGCCATTTTGATACCGGCAACATCAAACAGTAATGCGGCAAACCCTTGCCGGCCCCACTCAGGCACTTCACGCTCGGTCGCGGTTGTGCGTGTTCGGGTCACTGCAGCTGCCTGTGCAGGACTGCTATCGTCCGGCACGGGTTCTGATACGCTGCGCACGCTGATGTCAGCGGGTGCGCACACAGTCTCTTCGAGTTCGGCAGAGAGACTGGCCTCTTGCAGCAAGGCATCAAGGTAGTCCTGCACAATATCCCGATGATGCATTGATTGTTCGTGACTCTGGGCAACTGTCTCACGCACGACTGATGACTCCTGCACCCGATGGCGCACTGGTGGATTGACTGATGGCTTGTGAAATTGCGTCAAAATCTTGTTGCAACAAAGTTTTTAACAGCGATGCGTACGACTGAATGCCG
The DNA here is from genome assembly GCA_002422225.1 of Gammaproteobacteria bacterium UBA6173. Lineage (GTDB taxonomy): Bacteria > Pseudomonadota > Gammaproteobacteria > Pseudomonadales > Pseudohongiellaceae > Pseudohongiella. The sequence goes on along the minus strand of DITX01000099.1, from coordinate 3,579 downwards.
CGGCTTTCGGGATCCAGTTCCAGTGGTGTGAGCCCCCTGGAACTGGCGTCACGTAATCGGGTATCTACTGGAATGGCTGCATGCCAGGTGTGCTCTGGCCAGGTCTTGCGCATGTAACGATAACTACTGACACTGGCCTGTGTACGCCGATCAAACAAGGTTGGCACCATCAAATAGGCCAAGGGTTGTTTGCGTGACCGATTAACCATGCTTAATGTATTGAGCATGCGCTCGACACCCTTAATCGCAAGGAATTCTGTTTGTACCGGGATGATGAGTTTCTGACACGCTGCCAGTGCGTTTATGAGCAGTACCCCGAGCGTAGGCGGACTATCAATCAGTACATAGTCATAATTTTCCCAGACTTTTGCGAGCGCGCGCGATACGGCCAAACCCATGCCTTCGACACTGAGAGCTGATCGCTCAAGGGTCGCAAGTGCTGTGCTGCCAGGCACCAGATCCAGTCGCGCACTTTGTGTAGATCTGATGGAGGCCATCAGCACGTCGTCGCGTAATTGCCCCGGGCTGGCAAACCATTCAAACGAGCTTTTAGCCGATTGATCTGGCGCATAACCAAAATAACTGCCTAGTGATGCCTGGGGATCAAGATCCAGCATCAAAACCCTATGCCCTTTATCTGCAAGCAGGCAGGCCAACGCAACGGTCGTGGTGGTTTTACCCACTCCGCCTTTTTNNTAACCGTGGTAGTGGTTTTACCCACTCCGCCTTTTTGATTTGCGACAGCCCAGACACGCATATTAGTTGATCTCTTCACAAAGTCGTGGTGCGATTTTGGTCAGGCTGAGTACTTCATCAGTCAAACCCGCTTTTGCGACAGCCATTGGCATCCCGTAGATCACACTGCTGGCCTCGTCCTGTGACCAGATTGTGGCACCTTGGGCCTTGAGCATTCTGGCCCCTTCCTTACCGTCTGCGCCCATGCCAGTGAGCACAATGCCGAGCACCCTGCCACTCAGTTCACGCGCCGCTGAGCCGAAGGTCACGTCGAGTGAGGGTTTGTAATTGAGCCTGACATCACCGTCGATCACCTTGATTCTGAGTGGAAGACGATTATCAATTAGCATCTGTTTACCACCGGGTGCCAGATACGCATGGCCAGGCTTCAACATATCGCCATCGCATGCTTCCGAGATCCTGATTTTGCAAATTTTGTCCAGTCGCTCTGCAAATGCTTTAGTGAATGTGCCCGGCATATGTTGTACCAGCAAAATAGGTAGTGGAAAGCTCTCGGGCAATTTCGTCAGCACTTCCTGAAGCGCCATCGGACCGCCTGTGGATGCACCAATAATCACCAGATCGCGACTGACACCCGCTCGCCGCCTTGTCGGTGGCGACACCAGTGTGGAGGGTGTCGAGCTTGAGACTGGCGGAAAGGCAATCCCCGGCGGACTGGTCAGTATTGGTTGTTTCGCTTCAGGCAAGCGCCGGCGGCTGTTAGATACCACCACAATTCGTTCACATAAAATGCGCTGCAACTCATCAGGATGTTTTGATATGTCCTCAAAGTTTTTAGGCAAATAATCCACTGCACCCGCATCAAGCGCATCCAGCGTGACGCGGGCGCCTTCATAACTCAGCGATGAAAACATCAACACAGGTGTACCGGACTGCTTGTTGATCTGTCTCAGTGCGGTAATGCCATCCATCACTGGCATCTCATAATCCATGGTGATGACATCAGGTCGCAGCAATTGTGTCTGATCAATGGCTTCCTGACCATTGGATGCTGTGCCAACAACAGTCAATCTTGGGTCAGCATTTATAAGCTCTGACAGGCGTCGCCTGAAAAAGCCGGAATCATCAACAACCAATACCTTTATCTTCATCAACACCCTTCCATGCGTTATGCAGCGTACTTCTTCAATAATCCAGGTACATCCAGGATAATGGCAATGCGACCGTCGCCGGTAATGGTCGCTCCAGCCATGCCAGCGGTGCCATGCAGCATTCGGCCGAGCGGCTTAATGACCACCTCTTCCTGTCCAATCAATGTATCAACAACAAAACCAACGCGTTGGGCTCCGATGCTGACAATCACAACGTTGGCTGTACCATCCTCTTGAATACTGCTGCCTGACCCGTTGCTCAGCCAACGTCGCAGGTGGAACAGTGGCAAGGCTTTATCCCTAACAGTAACCACCTGTTGGCCATCAATCACATGGGTGTTCTTCATATTCAAATTAAAAATTTCATTAACGCTCACCAGTGGCAAGGCGAATGTCTGATCTCCAACAAGAATCATCATGGTCGGCATGATGGCAAGTGTCAGCGGGACTTTGATCTCTATGCGGGAACCTTTGCCCAGCGTCGAGTCAATGCTGACCGTACCATTAAGCTGAGCAATTTTGGTTTTGACAACATCCATACCAACGCCGCGTCCGGATACGTCAGATACCTCGGTCTTTGTTGAGAATCCAGGTGCAAAAATCAACTCGAAACACTCAGTGCGGGTGAGTCTGTCAGCGGCGTCTTTGTCCATCAAACCTTTTTCTACGGCTTTACGCCTGAGCAGCTCTGGGTCCATACCATTGCCGTCATCGCTGATGGTCAGCAGGATGTGATCACCCTCCTGTTCCGCCGCCAGCAAGATGGTACCTTCCCTGGATTTGCCTTTGGCCAGCCGTTTTTCTGGCTGTTCAATGCCATGATCCACCGCGTTGCGTACCAAGTGCACCAATGGGTCAGCCAGCGCTTCTACCAGATTTTTATCGAGGTCGGTTTCTTCACCATGCAGCTCAAGAATGACTTCTTTGTTGAGGCTGCGTGCCAGGTCGCGTACAACACGCGGGAAGCGGCCAAACACCTTTTTGATTGGCTGCATTCTGGTTTTCATGACAGACGTCTGCAGGTCAGCTGTCACCAGATCCAGATTTGAGACGGCTTTTGACAGCATTTCATCTGCGCTGTTGCTACCAATTCTGACCAGACGGTTACGAACCAAGACCAATTCACCAACCATGTTCATGATTTCATCAAGGCGACGTGTATCGACTCTGACCGTAGTTTCTGCAGGTGCTTCTTTAAGTTCAACGCGCTCGGGCGGCGGCACGACTTTCAGGGCAGGTGTTGGGGAACGAGTTGAGCCTGAGCTTGCCATTGAAGGTCTGTCAGGCGCAGTTGGCGTTGAGGGCAATACGCCCCCGGTCTTTGGTACACCCTGATGAATTCCACCACCATGTAATTGGTCAAGCAGCGCTTCAAATTCATCATCACTGATTTCGTCTGACACCGGCACAGCCTCTGTGGTGACAGGGGCTGCTTTGGCTGTTGCAGTACCCTGCATCTGATCGAGCAATGCTTCAAACTCTTCCTCAGAAATTTCGTCATCAGTGGATAAACTCGCCGAACTGATAGCGGGGATGCCGTGATGCTCTTTGCCTTCTCCGGCTGCCGAATCAAGCGCAGCCAGTAACTGATCAAACTCATCTTCAGTGATTTCATTAGCGTTGTCTTTGACTGTGTCCGCTGCCACTTCTATGCGGCTCTCGGCCGCAATTTGCGCGCCTGGTAGTTGCTCTCCTCTCGCCAGTATTGCTAATGACTCCAGCAGTTGCGCGG
>DITX01000077.1:1415-8600 GCA_002422225.1 Gammaproteobacteria bacterium UBA6173 | reverse complement strand
CCGCACTGTTTTGGGATACGCGGCACCTATGCACGGAAACAGGCCAATGGCTGAAGCCGCGCAAAAGAATTTCCATATTGTAGGTTTACCCGCATGGAGCGAGGCTGACATTGCTTTTGCACGCGCCGTCAAACGTGAAAGTCTGACGTCCTTTGTGCCGTACATGGCGGCAAACGACGACAACGAGATTATACTGGCTACCGAAATCCCGCCGCTGCGGGAACCACAACCACAGGCTTCCAGTCTTGGCGGCCCGTCTGATGATATCGGCGACGTAATGTGGACCGTACCCACCATTACTATCAATTATCCATCCAATGTTCCCAATACAACAACGCATCACGTCACTGCCGCCATGGCCATGGCAACGCCAATCGCTCACAAGGGTGCGGTAGCCGGCGCCAAAGCAGTGGCATTAACAGTATTGGACCTGATGACCGATGCTGATTTGCTGGCAGCAGCCAAGGACTATTTCCAGAATGAGCAACTACAGGGTATGACTTACGATCCGGTGCTAACCGAAAACGATCGACCGGCCATACATCTGAACAAAGAGATCATGGATCAGATTCGGCCATTGATGCGTGAGTACTACTACGATCCCAGCCGCTTCGACTCTTATCTGGAACAGTTGGGTGTGCAATACCCGCCGCAATAATCCCTCATAACTCTGATTGCCTGGCGGCAATCAGAGTGGTGGCCCCGGATACACCGGATAACGTGAACGTGGACGCTCACCCCAGGTTGCTGTAACTGACTCAGGCGCATACTCAACCGGATCGCTCAGGTAGCGCTTGATATCACTTGCAGCCTGGCGGAAGTGTGCTGATGTCAGAGGATTATCGGCTCGCTTTGAACTCAGAGCCTGCTCGAGATCGGCCAGAGCAATCAGTGCATAGCTGCGTGCCTCCGGCACGCTATTGTTACTGGCGCCCAGAATCATCAAAGCATTTAACATGACACTTTGTTTTACCCGCTGCAAAGCCTGGTTAGCATGGTCATTGGACAATGGCTCATTCCAAGTATTGTTCATCAGCAAAGTAACCAGTTCCGGAAGTGTCACGGTACCCGGCTCGCGCTGCTCGAAAGCGACAAGAATGCTGGCCTTGTCAGTATGCAACAGAGGCTCGATCACCAGACTTGCCAGCACTCTCGCCACTTCCAGCTGATTGAAGTAATCACTGCCGGACATATCCTCCATGTTGGATCCCGGATGTACAGTCAATAACGACAACAACTGCTCCGGTACCTTCATGGCTTCCGGTGTGATCGCGCTCATGAGCAAAGCCAGCACCTCACGCTGCAAGGCGGCTGGCACAATCTCTGTAGGTGTCAGGTCTTCTCCTTTCACCACAATATTCTGGTACATACCGCCGACATACTTCTGGCTTGATTCTATTGCCCACCGATGATGCAGGTAAGACATCCAGAAACGCATATCGCGCAGTGTTCCCAATGCCTCTCCCGGCAAGATGTTATCAATGCCATAACGCTGCATCATTATTCTACGGCCGGCTATAGCTTCCTCCAGATACTCCACCGGGGAATTACGATCGTCATACCAAGTCCAGCGCGGATCCGAGCTTGGGGTATAGATTACGTTCTGTTCACGCATTTCTGCGATTATATTATTCAGACCATCGCGTTCCTGCTCCGCCGCAAAATCAGTATAGGCATAGCGCACCATAAATTTGTCATAGATTCCGATGCCCGACGTAAATGCGTCGCTCAGATCAAGCTCTCCATTGGCAACCATCACCCGAGGAATCGGATAGTCCATGACAGATGCACGGTCATTGGCGCTGGAGGAAAAATTATGACCAAAACCAAATGCGTGACCCAATTCATGCGCAGTCAGATGTGCGTATCGCAAGGTCACCATTGCTTGCTGTGCAGCCGGGATGTAACCGTTGACACCGTCCTGATCCGACGTTGCCGGCATGTAGCTTTCCCAGAAATTGGCGATAGTTCGAATCCGGTGTGAATCCATCCGGGTTTTTGCACCCAGGATCTCACCTGTTCGCGGGTCGCGATAAGTACCACCACTGGAAAACCCGCGCTCGTCCCGGTCTATCCACAGTATCCACGCATGGCGGATGTCCATTGGATCCATGTCAGGGGTGGGGTCGCGCACTTCAATTGCATTCAGGTAGCCGGCTGCCTCGAACGCCTCATTCCACCACAGCGCGCCTTCGCGTGCAGAGCTACGGATAGGTTCTGGTATAGCATTGTCCAGATACAACACGATAGGCGTCACCGGCTCACTTAACTCGGCGCCAGGATTCTTTTTCTCCAGACGCCATCGGGTCACCCAGGCTTCTTCGGTCGTTTCATTAAACGCGTTGGCATGGTTACGAAAATTGATACTACTGACGCCGATACGGGGATCAGCCTTGCGCGGCTGATAACCCTCAGGCGCCTTCAGAAATGAATGATGTATGCGCATGGTAAATGCCGACGGCTCAGGAGCCACATTGCGAACCACCACGCCAGGGTTCTGTACACTAAAGGTAGCGATTGTTTCAATTTCAGTATTGTCGGGAAATGCTTTCATACGCAGTGGATAGAACCCACTACGACTGGTGTCATAGCGGAAGACACCCTGATTGGCACGTGCCATTCGCGTCTCTATGTCGGCAGCATCGCGATAGAACAATGGATTGGCATCCACAAGCACACGCTCGCCTTGTATGGCTACAATCGGCAGTGACGCAATTACAGAACTGGGGAAGGAGTCCCGCACATTCTGCTGCAGACTTGGCGAACCCTCCGGCGCCCGGTAATCGGTATTCTGTTGCTCAACCATTACACGGTTACCCGAGCGCTTGAAATGAATCACGCTACTGCCCATGATGCCCCGGTCCAGGGGCAATTCAACTGAACCACCACCGCTGGCCGCCGACACAAAGTACAGGACGTCGCTGTCAAATACCGGCACTTCCATTAACACTTTACTGCCCGACTCGTCCCAATAGAAGGTTACAAAACCCTCATTCGGCTGCATACCTCTGACTGCATCCGCGACAGAACCACCAATATTCTGTGCGACTGCGGGCGTGGACAAAAACATGCCTGCGGTCAGCAGCATCGCACACAACATACGATGCCACCGCCGGGTTCCTGCTGAAAAAAAAACAGAACTGCTCATAGTTGTATTCCTTGATTAAGTTAGCCCGGATCAGATCAGAATTGAGCTCGTACACCGAGTCGGAAACTGCGCCCGTAAATATCGTGCACAGACCGGTTAGTTGTTAAATAGGCAACCGCATTTTCCGCACCCTGACCGCTGGGGTTGTGACTCAACACCGGATCCTTGTCGAATACATTGCGTACGGTCAGGAACAGTTCGGCATCCACGTCACCAATCATCATGTTGCGGGTGATATTGGTATCAAAGTACCAGGCACCAGCCACAGAATTGTCGTTGATTGTAAAGTTGGGCGCTGTACTTGCCGGACAGTTGGAAGTGCACTCGATGTAGTTGTTGCTCAGTACTCCGTCGCTGATGCCACGAGCGGTCAGATTGAGACGCCAGTCATTTATGCGATAGTTCGCATTCAAACGATAGACAAAGTCTGACGAAGACGCCCCTGCCTGGCCGACAGAGTCTGTAATACGGACACCATCATCGGTGATACGTGCGAGGTTGTTTGTGACCAGACCACGGAAGGACATAGTGCCAGGTCCCACATCACGCACGTAACTGAGTTCGTAGTCCACACCTTCAATCGTCTCGCGGTTCAGGTTCTCGTAACGAAGATCAATCGACTGAAGCACACCATTAACGTATTTAACGTCGTCGCAATAACGCTGGATGTTTTCTTCGTAACAGTAGTTAGCAACAGTCTGAGCCGGGAGGAATCCAATGATGCCTTTCAGATCTATTTCATAATAGTCGGCTGAGAAACCCAGTCCCGGCATAAAGCTGGGGCGCAGAACCAGACCTACACCGAGTGTGTCTGCTTTTTCTGGTGCAACGGACGGGTTACCTTGCAGGTTCTGCACAAACGCCATGGATTGGCCGAGGATGTTTACTGCGTTGGTACGGGCAGTACCAGCATCGTACAACTCACCCATGTTGGCAGCACGAATGTCTCGCGAGCGAGTAAACCGCAACGTGACATCATCGATTGGTGCATACACTAATCCTGCCTTCCAGGTTCGCACATCACCTGAGGTACTGTAGTCGGTATACCGGATGGCACCGTTGAACTCCATTTTATCCATCAACGGAATAACAGTTTCGATATAAGCCTCCGCTACATCAAATTCGCCAGTGGTCACTTTGTAGTTACCGTACTTCCAGCCAGAGGCGTACTGGGGGTCAACATCACCTTCCATGCTTTCTTCACGGTATTCCGCACCCACTGCCATAGAGATCGGGCCAGCCCAGCCTTCAAGCAGGTTGTTGGTAGAGAAGTTCACCGCGATAACATCCTGAGTGAATTCCTGCTTTCGCTGTGGACTCCCCATCACATAATCCAGCGCCGCGTCGCTGGCAACATTGACACCAAAGCGGTTCAGTGGCACACAACCATTGCCGGGATCCGTGAGCGATGAGCGGCACACAATGGCTCCGGTATCGGGGTGAAACACAGCGTCTGTTGCCAAGGCCAAACGCGCAAAATGGAATGTTGGCGTCATCAGCTCGTCAGTTTCTGTAATACCGTGCTGGTAGTAGGTATCCCAAGTGAAGTCACGATTCATCAAGCTAAACCCGCCATCAGCGCCCACAACAAAACGTGTGGTCTCACGCACGTTATTGCTGCCCGATGCAGGCATGTCCATATTTGACGTGCCCATCGTGAAAGAGCTCAGTCCGAGGGTGGCCATTTTTTGACTGACCGAGCTCGGCAGGAAAGCGTTATCTGAGCGGATGCTGATGCCGGTTTGGGTTGGTCGGATGTAGTAGCTGAATCCTTCGTATTTGGCATAAGATGCTTGGGCAAAAACTTCAACGCCTCTGCCAACTTCATAACTCAGGCGACCAAATACGCTGTCCCGCTGATCTTCAGCGGCAAACGAGTTGGTGCCAATTTGTGATGAATTGGTGTACTCCCAATCACCACCCACCATCCACTGACCGGAAGTCGCACCATAGTTCAATTGATTAACCGAGCCATCTTCTCCAAAGTAGGTTCCTCTTAAGGGGCCGGATGTAATCAACCCGCCTGGTGTATACGCGGAAACACCAATACCTTCACCGACGATGTAATATGGTTGACCTGGCGACTTGTCAGGATTGATGATGCCAAAATAACCCTTCTTCGCCCAGTCGGGCGCATAATAATGAGTACCTTCTTTTTCGTATGTTTCAAGGCTGAACAGTGCATGCCCCTTGCCGTCGGCAAACGGGGTGCCAGCGCCCAAATCAAACTTGTAACTCTTGTTAACACCAGCCTCACTTTGACCGTAGTCAAAGCTGGTTTTAACACCATCAAAGCGCTTGTTCAGAATGAAGTTGATGACACCTGCAACGGCATCGGAACCGTAGGCGGAAGATGCGCCACCAGTTACTACTTCAACCCGTGAAATCAAGGGTTGCGGAAAGGTGTTAGTGTCAACAGCACCACTGGTAGAAGACACTACTGAGCGCTGTCCATCAAAAAGCGCCAGTGTCCGGCCGGCGCCCATGCCACGCGCATCCAGTGAGGATATCCCGGCGGCTCCGTTACTCAAGGCACCGCTGCTGGTTGTTGCGGTGGACCCGGTAACCGATGGCAGCTCCATCACAAATTCAGAAATGCTGCCAGGTGCATTGGCATGGATTTCATCCTGATTCATCACTGACACAGGTGTCGGTTGATCAAATCCGTCACGCACAATACGAGAGCCGGTTGTAATTACTTCTTCAATCGCAGGTGCATCTGCTGTCTGAGCGGATGCCATGCCCGGTAAAAACAATGCGGCACCCAATACACTTTTAAAACAAACGTTCTTGCCATTGTATATAGATTTAGTGGTCATCGAACTCATTCCTCTCGGTTCACCCGCACATAAGAGCCAGTTGTATAGCAGCCATGGGATTAGCAGTCTCAGAACCGACGAAGCAAGTTTGATACCAATTAGCACAGAAGACTTGTCAAAGAGATGTCAAGGAGTGGTATAGCAACGCAGCAGAATGTTGCTTTTATAGACTACAACGACACAAAAACAGGGACATACAGAACTCATGACAAGAGATCAGCGCGTAGCAGACAGCAGGTGAATCACACAAGTATTAAGCTAGTAATTCAATATGTTGGCAGAAAGAAAAGAATGCCGGGCTGAGTAAACAGATTGTATTTCGCGCCAAATTGATGCAAACAAACCTGGCTGGACCTGAGCGGCCGCAACCAGCAACCAGTGACAGTGCGTTACGCATGCGTAACGCACTGTCATTCACCACTTCATTGACAACGAAACATCCGTTACCAGCTCTCTTGCTGAGACCTGCCAGGGGGAAGGAGATCGGCTTGTTACCCGATTGTTGTACTCCTCCGGGCTCAGCGTCGCTGACAAGTCAACAGCATGCTTACGCTGTTGTTCAGCACGCTTGTAGTAGCCGAAGGCTTCATGCCAATCGGCAAGTGCAAACCGTGCTTCGACCAACGCACCCTTGTTCTCCGGTTTACTGCTATGCAAGCTCACAATGCCTTCCAGTGCGCGACGCCCTTGCATGTAACCGAACGCTGCACGCTCCGGATTCCAGTTATTCGGCAGCCGCGTCCCTGGGCGAGTGATTACAGGTGGAGCTCCATCATCATTGGCAAGGTAGCTATCTGCAAACAGGTACGCGACAGAGGCCAGATTGTAAAGCAATTCAGGAAGTTGATGGTCAGCATTGCCATAGTAGGCACTGCTGAGTTTACTGGCATCGCCCATTGCTGTCCCATAAGTTTTCACAAGAATCGCAGTTGTTGTTGAGGAGGCAGGCCGAGAGGCTCGGTGGGATCTCCTCGAAGTAACGGCAGAAGCGCTCGCCGCTCGAATAAATTGAGCTGAAGCAGTCAAATCATTTGCTGGATACTGCTGCTCATTTGATTGCAGAACTTTATCCAGGCCAGCAACAGGTAAATGCACATCGCGATCCATAGCTTTGTCAGCACTGCGTTTCTGGAGGTGCCCACAAAGGATTTGATTTTCAGGTTCTGCTTGATGCGCTTGAAGAACAGCTCAACTTGCCAGCGGTCCTTGTAGATATCG
>DITX01000077.1:0-1270 GCA_002422225.1 Gammaproteobacteria bacterium UBA6173 | reverse complement strand
GCGATCCATGACAACGATGCTGTCGGCCGGTAGATCCAGAGTACGGGCCAAGGTCATATCGTGAGTCTTGCCATCGGTGATACTCACAAAGCTGGGCAGCATGCCAGCCGTCACGCCAGGCGCAAACATCTCACGGTACCAGTCCCTATGGTCAGCACTGACGACGTCGCCGGCATTTGCACCGCCCAGTATTTTTTCAATACTACCTTTCACCGGCTGAAAAGCCTGCCAGTAGCCACGCGCTGCCAAGGCTGATACTTGCTCTCTGTCCGTCGCATTGCTATCAGGACTCCATGAGCCTTGCCGCACCCGCTCAATCAGCTCTGGCGTTACTTTGTATCCCTCGATTGACAGCGAGTGGTAGGCATCCGTGGTATAAATTTCTTCAACCTGCTTCAGATACTCCGCAGTGCTTTGTGTGCAGCCAATACCGGGCGCACCTGGGAAATGATCCAGCACAGGTTGGCGCATACTCTGCCACATTAGCCTGAGGCGGTTGACATAGGGTGACGGTGCACGACTACTGAATAGTAAGGGTGAAGCGGCGCCAAAAGGGTCTTTTTCACGCACGTTATACCCAGCCGCTTTCATAATCTGGAGTATTTCTTCAGCGCTATCTGCACGGCCAATATTTCTGAATGCCCCTGCCAGACGGCCAGCGATCACGCTATGGCCACCAGAAAGCAACTTTGCCAGTACATCAGAGTATCAAGATACTTTGAGCAGAATTTCCAGAATGAGGCATACCAAGCGGTACTTTCACCTGCTGTTTCATCTGGACGTGCGGGGATATACCAACCTCTCATGACTTCCTGAATGAAGCCATACTTCAACAGCCGCTCTCTATGCGTGCGGCCTAGCTCGCTGGACGGAATTGCAGTATGTCCCCTATCCTGATGGCGTTTTTATTCTTCAAGTGAAGCTGCTAGTTTCTCTGATGGCGTGGCCATTGTTTGGCGGATTCAACTCTGAAGTGCATAACTCTACCGGGATAGGAAAAGTGGCCAGTTACCTGTAGGCTCTTTTCCTTTTCTCCGACAAGAGATATGTGAAATGAGTAACTACAAGCAACTGACCTACGAACAACGATGCCAGATTGAAGTGTTAAAGAAAAGCGGTTTTAGCCAGCAATGCATCGCAGATGCCGTTGGCGCAGATCAATCAACGATTTCCAGGGAGCTGGCCCGCAACACAGGCCTGCGTGGCTACAGGCATCGACAGGCTCAACTGCGGACAAATGAGCGACGCGAGCAAGCTATCAGGCCTGGCA
>DITX01000048.1:3685-20281 GCA_002422225.1 Gammaproteobacteria bacterium UBA6173 | reverse complement strand
CCGATACCACGCTATAAAATTATCAACACCCTGCTGCACAGGCGTGCTGGGTTTGTAGTCCATATCTTCAACCAAATCAGTGACATCCGCAAAGGTTGCCGGCACATCACCGGGTTGAATCGGCAACATTTGTTTGGTGATGGGTTTGCCAAGTGCCTTTTCTATCGCCTCGATAAAATCCATCAGACGCACCGGGCTGTTATTGCCGATGTTGTAGATTTTATAGGGTGCCGATGAACTGCCTGGATTGGGGTCCTGGCCAGACCAGCGTTGGTCGGGTGATGCCGGATTGTCGATCACACGCACCACTCCTTCCACGATGTCATCGATATAGGTGAAATCGCGTTTCATATCACCGTTGTTAAACACCTTGATCGGCTCGCCGGCCAGAGCAGCCTTGGTAAACAGAAACAGCGCCATGTCCGGTCGACCCCACGGTCCGTATACCGTAAAAAACCGCAGCCCGGTTGTGCGTATACCAAACAAATGTGAGTAGGTGTGCGCCATCAGTTCATTAGATTTTTTGCTGGCGGCGTACAGGCTGATCGGGTGATCAACGTTATGTGTGGTAGCGAACGGCAAGGACTCATTCAAGCCATACACTGAGGAGCTGGACGCATAAGAAAGATTCGTGACGCCATGATGGCGGCAGCACTCGAGAATATTCAGGAAGCCGACAATATTGGCATCGATATACGCCTGGGGATTCTGCAAGGAGTATCGCACCCCAGCCTGCGCTGCAAGGTTACACACCGCATCAAATTTCTCTGCTGAAAATAGCTGATCCAGCGCGGGTTTGTCCTCCAGCTGCAACTTGATAAAGCGATAATTCGGCTGCGTTGTCGAACGCAACAGGTGACCATATTCAATATTTGCCTGCGAAATTCCTGCTGCCTGTAGCCGCCCGTATTTCACCCGTTGATCGTAATAATCATTAACGCTATCCAGCCCCACCACCTCATCACCGCGCGCCAGCAAAGCCTGCGCCAAATGAAAGCCGATAAATCCAGCGGTACCTGTCAGCAATATCTTCATGCGTTTACCTTCCTTGATAGGGGTCGGAGTGATCGGGTTGGGGACGGAGGGGTTTTTTAGGGGACGGAGGGATCATTTTTTGATCCCTCCGTCCCCTGTCAAGGCCCCTAACAAAAACGACAACACACGTGCGGCACTTTGTGCGGGTGTCTCCCCAGCTGTGAAAAGGTGCAAGTCTGGGGAGATAGGCACTTCGTAGGGCGAGTCTATACCCGTGAAATGGCGAATCTCACCCGCCCGTGCCCGGCGGTACAAACCCTTGACATCGCGCTGTTCGGCAACAGCCAGCGGTGTGTCGACAAAGACCTCGTAGAAACGTCCATAAGGTTCAACCAACGCTCTGGCTTGCGCCCTTTCGGCAGCAAATGGGGAAATAAACGCAGCAAGCACAATCTGCCCCGCGCCAAGCAGCAATCCGCACACCTCGGCCGCTCGCCGAATATTCTCCGCACGATCTTCTGCTGTAAACCCAAGATCACGGCATAAACCTTTGCGCAACACATCGCCATCCAGACGCACCAACGCTCGCCCCTGAGCCCGCAGCGTCTGCTCAAGCTCAACGGCAATGGACGTTTTCCCAGCACCGGACAATCCGGTCAGCCACACCACAAATGGTTTTGTGTCAAAGTTTTTCATGGCCCGCATTCTATCCTCAAATTTGATGTTTGGGGACGGAGGGATCATTTTTTGATCACTCCGACCCCAAACAAATCCCTCCGTCCCCTACCTGATCATTTTTTGATCCCTCCGTCCCCTAAAAAACAGCTACAATCGGGCCATACAGATCACATATAGGGACATCATGAAAATCGCGATTGCAGGTACAGGTTACGTCGGTTTATCTAATGCGGTGCTGTTATCTCAGCATAATCAGGTGGTTGCGTTGGATATCATTGAAGACAAAGTCAACTTGATCAACAACCGGCAGAGCCCGATTGCCGACGCAGACATTGAGCATTATCTTCAGAATAAATCGCTTAATCTGAAGGCCACGCTGGATAAAAAAGAAGCCTATGAAGATGCGGATTTTGTAATCATTGCGACACCGACTGATTATGACCCGCAGACCAACTACTTCAATACGCGATCGGTAGAAGCGGTCATCAAGGATGTCACTTCCATCAATCCAAATGCGGTGATGGTAATCAAATCCACCGTACCTGTGGGTTACACAACCAAAGCAAAAGAACTGTTTGGCACCGATAACATCATGTTTTCCCCAGAGTTTTTAAGGGAAGGCAAGGCGCTGTACGATAACCTGTATCCATCTCGCATCATCGTGGGCGAGCGCTCTGAACGCGCTGAACGCTTCGCGGCACTGCTGCAACAAGGCGCCATCAAGCATGATGTGCAGGTATTGTTTATCGACTCTACCGAAGCCGAAGCCGTCAAATTGTTCTCCAACACCTACCTGGCCATGCGCGTCGCGTACTTTAACGAACTTGACACTTATGCTGCCTCGCACGGGTTGAATACCCGGCAGATTATCGACGGTGTGTGTCTGGACCCGCGCATCGGCAATCACTACAACAATCCCTCGTTTGGTTACGGCGGCTATTGCCTGCCTAAGGACACCAAACAGTTGCTGGCCAACTACTCGGAAGTGCCGCAGAACCTGATCAATGCCATTGTGGACGCCAACCGCACGCGCAAGGACTTTATCGCCGACAGTATCGTGGCGCGCAATCCGCAGGTGGTAGGCGTGTACCGGCTTATCATGAAAGCGGGCTCGGACAACTTTCGCGCCTCCAGCATTCAAGGCATCATGAAGCGCATAAAAGCTAAAGGAATCAAGGTGGTAGTATTCGAACCTGCGCTAGAGGAAGCCGAATTTTTCCGTTCGCCGGTGATGCACGATCTGGACGCTTTCAAAGATATGTGCGACGTCATCATCGCCAACCGCATGACCGATGTGCTCGCTGATGTTGAGCACAAAGTGTACACCCGCGACCTGTTTGGCAGCGATTAACAGTTTATTTTTGATAGACGGTTTGACGGTTTGAAAGGGGACGGAGGGATCAAAAAATGATCCCTCCGTCCCCTTTCAAACCCTAACTGATCCCTCCGACCCCAAAGCGGTGCCGCCGCCCCCTAAGACGCACCAGAATAGTTCGTCGGGCTAGTCACAGGATTTGCTGGTGATATTGTCGACGGGGCGGCCTCTACGTATGCGCACGGAATGAATCACGCAACCTGCAAGCAATTCTCTTTATAAACCAATGTGTTATTTATCCATCAAGCAGATTGCCCAAGAACGACGCACGCGCTGTTTTCTACGTTAATAAACCTAGCGTACTTAAACATCGCAAGTGTCTGGCATGAATAGTGCGTCACAGACGCTTGTCAGCTACATCAAGGTCTACCTCAAACAAGACATCAGCTACAACAATGTGAGGACACAACATGCCACTGCAACACAGCAAAAAATCGAATCCGCACAAAATCAACGTACTCTCGGCTGCTATTGCTTTTGCACTTTTTCCTATTTCAGGTCACCTGTACGCGCAGGACGCCGATGCACAGCCACAACTGGAAGAAGTCGTGGTGACCGGCTCACGCATTACGCGTTTTGAAGGCGACTATGTGGCACCAGTTCTGTCGCTGGGCGCAGAACAAATGGAACAATCAGGCAAAGTCAACATTGAGGATTTTGTCAGCGAAGTAGCCGCACTGATTGGCTCAACTGGATCGTTTGAATCAACAAGCGGGTCAAATGGCACACGTACCGGTATTAACTCACTGAATATGCGCAACCTCGGCACCAACCGCACACTGGTGCTGGTTAACGGTCGACGCCACGTCAGCTCCATCGCTTCTGGGGAACCACTAGTCGACACCAATACTATACCGACAGCCTTGATCGAACGAGTTGACGTGCTCACGGGTGGTGCATCTGCCGTATACGGTGCCGACGCTGTCTCTGGCGCAGTCAACTTTGTATTAAAAAGCGATTTTGAAGGTTTCGCCGTTCGCAGCCAGGGTGGCATCTCCGGCCAGCGTGATGCCGAGGAATACTTCGCTTCCTTTGTGTGGGGCAACAACTTTGCTGATGACCGCGGTAATATCACCGCCAGCTACGAATACCGCAAGCAAGAGAAGCTGCAGATTTTTGAACGTGATTATGGTCTGGACGGCCGCCTGTACATGGTAAATAACCCTGCCGAATTCCGGAAAACGGACGACCCGAATGTACCCGATCGTATCGTTGCGGGTGACCGCCGCTTTATCTTCACAGCGCCCGACGGCCGATACGACATCCTCGGATTCAACACCGCCACTGGCCGCGATCTGCGATTTGGTGACATAAAATTAAACAGCCGCGGTCAGCCTTTTGACCAAGGTGTGGCGATTTCCGGATCCGCCGCTTTGGGCGGAGATGGCACACCTACTGCGTACTTTACCAGTCAGTTCCTGCCAGATACTGACACACACGCCATGAATCTGAACGGTCGTTTTGATATCAGCGAGCGTGCGACCGCGTTTGCTGAACTCAAGTTTGTCAGCACCGACGCGGTCAACCCGCAGTCATCATCGTTCACGTCAGTATTGGAAATCGGTCTTGATAACCCATTTCTGCCCGCTGCGTTTTCCACGGTACTGGCAGGCATCCAAGACCCAGTGATCAACCTTGCGCGTGACGACCTCGAACTACGTTCCTCGAACGACAATACACGCGAAACCTCGCGATTTGTTGTTGGTCTGCGCGGGGACTTGACTGACTGGCTGGACTATGAAGTGTCCTTTAACCACGGTATTATTGATGTCACAGCGCGCTTGCAGAACATGCGTCGCGAAGACCGCTACTTTGCTGCGATGGATGCAGTGCGCGACCCAACCACCGGACAAGCTACGTGCCGTTCCAACTTAAATCCATCAGCAGTGCCGCCTGTTGACAATGTAGTATCGTCGTACAACGCAGCCGTATGGGGCGATGCAGCCAACAGCACGTTCACACCTGGCCCTGGCAGCGGATGCGCGCCATTTAACCCATTTTATGATGGTACCAGCGGCTACTTCACTCCCGGCGTATTGGCTGCGGACAACCCCAACGCTGCAGCGGTGGCATTTATCACAGGCAACGGAACTCCGCTGATCGACCGCGGTGAGGTAAAACAGACTGTCTATAATGGTTTTGTGGCGGGCAACAGCTCCGGATTGGGATTTGAACTGCCGTACGGCCCGATTGATTTTGTATTTGGTGGTGAATACCGCGAAGAAAAAATCAAGAATAACGTAGACCCCATCCGCAGCAATCCCAACGGACTGACCTCGCTCAACTTTGAGCGCAACAGTGCCGCTGAATATGATGTTGCGGAAGCGTTCACAGAATTTTCTGCCCCGATCTTTGAGGATCTCGGGCCGTTCCTGCAAGCCTTGCGACTGGATGCTGCCTACCGCTACTCCGACTATTCAACCATCGGCGAAACCAGCGCCTACAGCGTGGGCGCAAACTGGACACTCAACGACAATATTATTGTACGCGGCTCACTTGGGCAGTCAGTACGTTCGCCCAACCTGAATGAACTGTTCTCGCCAGATAATGAAGGCTCCTTCCGCCCGGATGATCCCTGTGAAGTATTTAACCTTGGCAGCCAGACCGCCAATGCTATCGCAAACTGTCAGGCTGACCTGGCACCATTGGGCGTGGATCCCAGCAACTTCCTGTCGGCCTCGCCAGTGGGGCGCCCAGGCGTTATTGGCGGCAACCCCAGCCTACAGGAAGAAACCAGCGACACTAAAACAATTGGCGTTGTGGTCACACCAACCATTCTTCCAGGATTTGTTGCTACGATAGACGCATGGCAAATCGATATGGGTCAGGGAATTCTATACCCAAGCGCTAATGAGATTGTGAAACAGTGTTATGACGCTCCGACACTCGACAATCCATTCTGCAGCCTGTTTACACGTGCCGCCACAGGCATTGTTGGTGCAATCATAGATGTACAGCAGCGTCCTGTGAACGTGAGTGATCTCAGCACCTCAGGTATCGACTTCAGCTTCACCTACAACACGGAACTCGGATTCGATGCGGGTAGCCTGACCTTAGGTTTGAATGGAAGCTTCCTTGATTCTTTAAAAACACAGCCAACCGTTGCACCGGTGCAAGTTGAGCAAGCAGGCATGGTTACCACATTGCTCGGTCAACACTCTCCGGAGTGGGTCGCCAACTTCAGCGCAAACTGGTCGCGTGGCCAACTTTCCGTGAATTACAGGTTACATCACCAAAGCGGACTGGATATCTTCACTGTAGAGCAACTCGAGCGACAACCGGATCTGTCTGATTTTACAAAAACACGCCGTCTGTATGTGCATGACATTCAGGCCGATTACACGTTCAATGATGGCTTAAAAGCCTATCTCGGCGTCAACAATATTCGCGACAGAGAGCCAGATGCAACCTACTTGAACGTGCCAGTTGGCGCACGTGGTCGATTTGTCTACATGGGAGTGAGTGCAGAGTTTGAGAACCTCAGAAACATCGGCAACGTCTTCTGGTGATATGAAGACTTGGCAGCTGGCTTCCCAGTTGGCTGCCGACTCACGCAACTGGCCAGAACTCAGACGTATCGCCACAAGCTGGACCCAGACACACCCGTCATGCGTAGAGGCATGGCGGGCGCTGTCTCGCGGGCATTTTGAAGACTCCCATTTTAGCGAAGCCATTTCTGCTTACTCATACATATTAGAACTGGAACCCGACAATGCCAGTCATCTGGTCAGCGCAGCGCGCCTGGCGACGGCGGGATTGCAGCATGAAACTGCGCGTCGTTATCTGATGGCCGCTGAAGCGCTGGCACCTGATTCCGGTGAAGTGCTGTATGCGCTAAGTCGGCTATATCACCTCACTGGAGAACTCGACAAGGCTGAAGATTATTGCCGTCTCGCAATCCGCGTGCTGCCGGGTTTTGTGCCTGCGTATACCGCGCTGGGGTTGTTGACTGAAGGCCGGTTGACTGAGTCAGAAATTGCAATGGTTGTACGCTTGATTAACATGCCTGGGCTGCATCCCGAATACCAAGCGATGCTGTGTTTTACCTTAGGCGACGCGCTCGATCGTAAAGGAGACTACGCGCAGGCGTTTGCGACGTGGGGGCGAGCTAATACGATCAACAATCAAATCTCCGCGCAAGAGGGGTTTGTGTATGACCCGGCACAGCATGAAAGAGACATCACTATTCTTGAACAGTTGTTTGATAAAAGTTGCGTGCCTAAAGAAGCCTTGGTCGATGGCGTGAAACCAATTTTTGTGCTTGGCATGCCACGCTCTGGTACCACGCTGGTAGAAAGCATCCTCGCATCCCACTCGGCGGTGTATGGCGCGGGTGAACTGCCCACCTTGCCGGCCATTTATGAAGAGCTGATGGACATCGCCCGTCGACAAAGCATCGCAGCAGCGCAAGACGCGGTTCACACCCACGCCGATGATTGGCGGGCGCGTTATCTGGCAGCGTTGCCGACAAGCCCGGGATGCCCCTACACCGTGGACAAACAACCACTGAACTACCGGTGCATCGGGCTGATACGTTTGTTGTTTCCAGATGCACCAATCATCTACACACAACGCTCAGCAGAGGAAGTAGCGCTGTCCATCTATCGCCACAACTTCTCCAAAAACTGGCCTTGCGCCCACAAACTCAGCGACATCCGCCACTACTTCGGCGTCCACCAACGCATGGTTGATCTCTGGCAAACGCGCCACCCCGACGCAATTTATGTGCTCGACCACATCGCGCTGGTCACAGGCCCCGACGTCGAGATCCGCCGCCTGCTCGCATTCACCGGCCTGCCACTCGAACCAGCCTGTCTCACCCCCCACAAAACAAAACGCCGCGTCGCCACCTTCAGTTCCGTGCAAGTGCAACGCCCGGTATCCGCCAGCTACACCGGCCGCGCCGCGCTCTATGCTGCTTTTTTGGTAGGGGACGGAGGGATCAAAAAATGATCCCTCCGTCCCCTACCTGGTTAATTTTTGATCCCTCCGTCCCCTACCCCCCCCCATCGCCTCAACAATCTCGGCCAGACGCTGCACGGCGCTGATAGATTCCTCAGGATCCAGCGCTTCGCTATCATTGTTGTAGTCGCCTTCGGCCTGGGCCTGCACTAGCAAGCCGTCGCGGCGCGGGTAGACTGATACTCGCCGAGCACTGTAGTAAAAGCCATAGTCCAACCCGGGCTGCGGAATCAGTTTTGCGGTCTGTCCACGCACGGGGATGATGGAATCATCGGCCAACAATGCGCGGGCTCCATAGCCGGTACAGTTGATGATGGTGCGCTCGTGGATGGCGGCAAAATCGCGTTTATCCTGCAGCACAAACGTCTCCATAACGCCCCCGTTGGCAAGGTACTCCGCCATCAACAACCGCGTGTACTCCGCAATATTGAATATCAGCGCCGAGCGCCTTTGCACGTGAGGCACGGGGAACGGATGCAAGGGCACGCTGCGCCACTGCGGCGTAATATCACGCAGAAGATCGCGCTCAAACGGTGGATACGGCGGTTCCAGGGAATGCACAACCGGGCGGGGAGAGCCAAATGGCACATCTGACAAACTGTACATGTCGCGCCACTCGATCGGATTGCTGCTCACGCCGAGAAAAGACTGAAAGCGCCTGAAAGAATGACGCGCCATCGTTTCCCACTGCCGCGCGAAATCCGATGCAAACTGCGCGCTGACAATCCGCGAATCGGGCGTAAAAGAACCCGTCGCCCTATGCGACGACACATAAGGAGGACGTTCCTTGGCATAAATCGTCACCCTGAGTCCGGCTTGTTGCGCCACCAGCGCCGTGGTCAATCCAATCGCGCCACAACCAACCACCGCCAGATCCTTGCGCCCGTGCGCCTTGGCCATCTCTACGGCTATCTGCCCGGTTCCCCATGACAACGACCAACCGCTGCCACCATGACCGTAGTTGTGCACAACATCTTTGCGCCCGATGCGCTCGTGCTCGATGCGCGGGCCCTGATGACGAAAAGGCCGTGTGCAAACATTCATCTCGATGATGCGATCTGGGCTCGCAATGATCGGCGCCAACGCTCTCGATTCGCTGAGCAAGTGCGCGCTGGCTTCAGCTGCAGGTGCTGCGGGAATTGCAGTTGCAGGCGTGGTCGCAGAGGCCTGCGGGGCATCGGCAGAAAACGCCGCATTGAGCGGCACTGCGCCCAGCAAGGCNNATTTTTTGATCCCTCCGTCCCCTCTTTGACTATTAGCTTCCACGCATAATCCCAGCTGATACGTTCTTGCTCCAGACGCACGCTGGAACCATAGGTACCGATGCACAAGCGGCTATAGACCAACGCCTCATCTGTCGTGAGTCTGGGTAATTGCGCCGTGGTTGGTTTTTGCTCCGCGGTCCACCATTCGCGATGAGTCAGTAAGGTCTCCTGATCCATGAGCAGGGACTTTACATGTGGCAAGTAATGACGTAACCGATCCAGAATGGCAAAACCATGCGTGTCCAGATCGCCCCAATAGTAACAATCCAGCTGCCGCAGCCAAGGCAACTGCCCAAACAAGTCCACTGCATACCCCTGCTGCATGAAGACTGCCGCGCCAGTCAAATCAGTAAAGGCCAGCCCAGTCTGCAGGTTCTCCACGATAAAAACTCGCGTCAGTGGAAGCGACACGTCCGCCAACTGATAAACCGGCACCTGCATATCACCCAGGCCGGCAAACCGGCCACGAAGCTGCGGATCAAGCAGACGCAGACGCAGTGTCAGCGGCGGTTGTCGCAAGCCCGTCCAGGCATAAAAATCATCATCTGACGGCGTATCGCGAAGAGATCGCAAAAAACTGGCCACCAGAGCACGACGACTCTCCAGCCACTTGCTGTCAATACCTCCGATCGGCAACTGACGAAGGTACAATCCGGAGTCGGGATGGCGCATCAGCCAGTCCAGCACCGATACAAAACAATCAAAATCGGTGTCTGACCATTCTCCGATCGCAGACATATACGTTGGCAAAACGTGACGAAGCGGCGGCCAGCGCTCTGCAAGTCGACTGAAACGTTGCGTCAATCGATCCCAGTCATCTGCCGTGCCAAGCAGTCGGGCTACTTCTGTCGGGGCACTCAAAATCAATGCCTCGGGTAGACGCTGGCGACCCAGATCCGACCATTGTCTGTCACTCCACTGAAGTTCACCGGCTCCCTGCCAGTCAGTCCACAGCTGTTGCCAACGCATCACATGTGAGACCTGCTGCTTCGCCTCCGCCTGCGTTGGCAAACCCAGTGCCACACGTAATGGCCACTCCCCACCGCCGCTCAACCACTCAAGACGTTTGTTGAGATAACGTTTGTGCAAGCGATGCACCAGTGCGTCGGGCTCAAGCAGAAAATTCTTTGCCATACATCTATGTCTCTGCCTGAAACTCACTCTGGGTCTGGGCCTGCGCCGTCGGAAAATTCAAGCGCTGTTGCGTCGTGTCATATTCTATAGCGAGCGTCGCCGAACGCTTGCGATCAGCAATTTCAACAAAGCAGGCGCCACCGATAAACGGCTCCAGTGTCATCACCGACTTTAACGGTGTTGCCACGATCATTTGAAAACCAAACTTTTCAAAAATGCGCATCACCAATTCCGTAAACTCATTGTCGGCCTTACCAAAGGCTTCATCCAAAACCACTGGTGCATAAACAGGCAGACCACCGTCAGAGCCACCCAGCTGGTAACGCAGCGCCGCTGCAAGACAGGTGGTTGACAATTTCTCGCGCTGACCGCCAGACTTTCCGGCACCCGAGCGATAGACTTCCAGCACATTCCCGGCAGCGTCCAGTTCCTTGCCAATAAATTCCATGTGCAAACGCACATCCAGCACCAGATTTCGCCAGCGTTGTTGCTCCGGCTCCGGCCCTTCCAGTCTTCGCACCAGATTGCGCAGCGTCAAAAACCGCTGCTCGGCACTATCAGAATCTGCCTGCCAGGCATTGTTCAACACTCGCGCGACCAGCTCCCTAAAATCCCTGATCTCAGGCAGATGCCGGTCACCGACCTCAATCTGCAGATGCGTTCCCGGATTGAACTCCGCATCGGCAAGCCCCTCATTGACCAGCTCCATGCGCAAGGCAATATCTTTGCGAGCCTGTGACAAATGCGTATTAAGCGCCGCCAGATTCTCTGAACTCTGCTCACGCAGCATATCGAAAAAACGCTTCTCATGCTGAGGAAGACCATCCCACTCCAACTGCTGCAACAGCGCCATGTATTCGGCGGCCGATACCAGAGTAGCCTCAAAGTCAGCTGTTGCCGCTGGCCATTCACGCTTGAACGTATCAAACGCTTTCTCAATACGGCGGGTACATTGACTATTGTCGTCACGCAGCCGCTTCAGCTCATCATTGATAGCCCGCTCAACCTTGATGCGCCTGGCATCCAGCGTATCCAGCGTGATCGACGCATGACGGCGAAACAAGTCGTCCAGTGCCTGTTGCTGGGCATCACTCATCGACACCAAATCCTGCAATTTCTGCGACACTATGTGTTGTTGTCGGACGCACTTGTCCAGCTCACTGGAAACCTGCATCAGTTCCAAAGAAACCTGCTGCAGCGAGCGTTCTGCTTGCGAGACGTTCGCACGCTGCAGACCAATGCGCTGATCGAGTGCGTGCAAGGCACTATTGCCTCGGCTCAGCTGTTGTAACAGTTGCGTAATTTCCTGGATGTTATCCAGACTACTGCCGACATCTATCTGCTGCCACGCAAGGTTGCTCAGCGTCATACTGGCTTGCACTTTTTCCTGCTGATCTGATCTCTCCTGTTTCAGCGCCGCAAGCGCCCCTTGCAATTCACTCATAACTTGCGCCAATGCCTGTGCGCGCTGGCGGTACAGCAACAGCTTTTCCCGATTATCAAAACCCAACACCCAACGGCGGCGATCATCAACACGATAGCGATCATCCTTTTCATGACGGTCCGGTCCGTGACGCATCTGACCTTGTTGGGTCAACGCCCGAGGGAGCTGGCGAAAATCTCGCAGCGTGTCGACACAGGTATAGTCAAAACGACGCTGCAATTCAGCGATCAACCAATCCTGGTGTACAGTTTGTTTTAACTCCACCTTACGGCACAGAGACTGCAGGCCTGGCTCAAGTGCGACACCTGCCGCTTTTTTTCCAAAACGATAGTAGACCAGCTTGCCACTCAGATGCGTCTCATCTACATAACGCGCCACGGCTGCATAGCGATTTTCATCCACCAGCAATGACATCGCAAAACCATGCAGCACACGTTCAATCGCGCCCTGCCAAGATGCTTCCTCGCTGCGTACCTGAATCAGCTCGCCAACAAACGGCAACTCCGATTCGCCAAACCCCAGCGCTTCAGCCATCCTGCTGCGCAGCTCTAGCATGTGCGCAGGAATATTGGACGGCTGGCGTTCCAGCGCGTCGATCTCCTGACGCACCTCAGCAAACTCATTGCTGGCCGCCGTGTCCCGGTCACGCAATGCATCGCGCCGGCTGTCAAACATATCCTGGCCATCACGCCACGCCTCCACGGTATCGCGCGCCTCAGCGACCCGTTCGCTGAATTGCCTGGCATCAGCAGGCAGGGTGCCGCCCAGCACCCGACATGCTTGCTCTGCTCTGCTTCGCGCGACCATGCGTTCATCACGTTGACGCTCGGCATCACGAAGGCGCTGCTGCAGATTATCAATCTCAGCGCCGCCCTGCTCACGATGCTGCATCATAAGGACTTCCAGCGTCTGCTTCAGTCTGTCTACCTGCTCCTGCTGCACCACTTGCTGAGCCGACAACCCCTCGTGCTGCGTGTTAAGCCGGTCAATCTCTTCAGTCAACAAACGATGACGAGTATGCTCGCAGTAGTCTTCCATACTCGCCAGCAACAGCTCATTATCATGAATCGACTGATTGAGTGCTGCCAGCGCCTCATAGTCGACGCGCGCCGGGGTGAGCGTTTCCACCTGTTGGCGAGCCGTCACTACCTCTTGATGTGCGGCGTCCAGCTCTACAAATTCCGCAATCAAACGGTCAGCCGCCTTAAAAGTCTCTGGTTCATCCAGCATAAACTCGCGCAGAAAATCATTCAAATCGCCCAGATTCTTGGCAGACTGAGTCTTGTGCAACAGCTTAAGCGCCATCTCGGACTCAATACTCATCAGCCGCCGGAAACGTTCGGCATATGGGCGGAAGGTATCACCAAAGTGTTCAACATCATGCAAGTGATTTTTTAGCGCACGCACATCCAGATCAAACTGGCCGAGTTCGGTGGCAATATCAAACGTACGTTCAGCAATCATGAAATGACGCTTGACGTCAGTAGACGCGGTAGAACTGCCCTTCAACCAATACAAATGAATCAGTGTGATCACGCGCCCTTGCTGATTGGCAAAGCTAAGCGCCAGTGCCGACCAGGTCGTACTTCGGCGCAAAAATTGCGAGGCAATTTCCCCCGATTCGACATCCTTCTGCTCACCCCAGGCACCGCGAACATAGGTCACCATGTTGCGATCTCGACGATTACGTTCGCCCTCCCGGGCAGCCGCGTTGAACACCTGCCACTGTGGCGGAATCAGCAGCGCACTGAGCGCGTCCAGCAAGGTCGACTTACCTGAGCCGGACCGTCCAACCAATAAAAACCCTTGCTCGGCAATATCAATATCATGCAAGTCGGAGAAAGTACCCCAGTTGAAAACCTGCAGACGGCGCATGCGGAACTGCTGCTGTTTTTGCAGATCCTGAATATCGGCAAAGAATTCCTGCTGCCCCCTCATGACTCAGCCTCATCATCCGGTAGATCGAGTACACCACCCTCTCGGGTTTGCTGATAGATGCGAATCAACGCAGCCACCTGCTCCGCGCCGAACAGTAACTTCAGAGTCGGGGAAATTTCAAAGCGCCCTTCGTTATGTTTTATTGCCGTCAGCAAACTGTTTTTCTTGGCTTTCTCTATCGCCGCCTGACAGCGCCTGGCAAAGCCCGCGTGGTCGGTATTCAGGCTCTGCTCATACAATTGGAGGTGGTCCAACAGCTCTGCTACCGACACCACCGCGCGCTCACCACGCAGTTCCGCAGCTGCCAGCGCCTGACGCAAATACAGTAGCAACACCGAGTCTAAAAAAGTCAGAGGTGAACGACGTAGCAGGACAGGTGTATCCAGTTCGCCTGTATCAGCCTGACGCACAAAAGCCACTCCTGCCTCCGCGTCCAGCACTAACTCCAGAAACAGATCCGCCAAACGTGATTGAACCAGTTCACGATAGCGGAGCAGCACTGGCCACAACTTACTGTGACGCTGTGCATCCAACGACGGGCCACTAAGCAGGTGTGTCAGCAGTCTCCGCGCTTCGAGCGGTAATTCGCCACGGTCACCTTGGTACAACGCGCGACGGCTGTCGTCAGCGTTGTCCTCATCAACGGGCGCATCAGCAATGTATTCATCCTGCTTGTGCATGGACTTTCTCATGATAAAAATAGATTCTTGGAATACGTGCGCGACGTGTCACCTTGTCGTGACCTTGCCAACTCACCTCGTCAAATTGTTTAGTCACAATGCCGTCTTTAGCGCCCATGGCCAGCAGGCCGATGACTGAACCCAGTCCCTGCTCAGCCGGAAAAGCCTGCAACACCTGCGCTATGGAGACATGTGCATGTTGAGCCAACAAACTATCGAGCTGTTCGCGCAAACGACGGAAATCGATTTCAGAATTGGCTAGCAATTCTCCCACGCTCTCCAGGGAGATATCCACCGCCTGCGCGCGCGCAATGCCACCTTCAAGCTGATCTTTTGACGGGTCATACAGCTGCCACTGCGCCAGCGAACGGATGTGGGCGCTGGTCAATTCCAGAGGATAACGCAGATCACTTTGCGGTTTGACCGCCTCCTTGATAGTCATCGCATCGCGCTGGGCCCGTGTCAACAAAAGATTAAGATGACGCTGCTCCTGGTAGGCCCGGGTTTGCACAAACTGCTTGAGTCCACGAGCAAAATGCTGAAACACCTCATGCACTTCACCTCCATTTTCAAGCAACAAACGGGTCAGGTGCATCAAAAAACGGCGCTCATGGCGATCCAGCTTACCGGCGAAATCGCGCGACAAAACCCGCTCCAATGCGGTGTCGAACGCCAGCGCCTGCTCCGGGTCGGTCAACAGCCGCCAGAAGGCGCGGAAAGTTTTGCCCGCATCGCTATCAGCAATTACATCCACCCCGGCAAACACCTTCTCCAACACGTCACCTCGGCTACCCTCATTCTCTACAATCTGCTCTCGCAGGCTACGGTTCAAGCCTTGGAACTCCTCCTGCACGCTGCGAAAATCCGTCGTCAGCTCTTGCGCCAGCGCAATAACCTCGCGTACTCGCTCCAGCGCACGCTCCTCAGGCAACACAAAAGCCTCGCCGCTACGCGCTGCATCAATCTCAGCGTCAATGCGCGCTCGCTCCTTCAACAGCGCCTCAATGCGTACTTCAGGATCCGGCTCAGTCTGTCTGGCCAACTCATGTAGCTGGCTGATGACCAACGACAGACGGCTCTCCGTAGCTACCACCCGCTTGCTCTCAAGACTATGGATAAACTGTACCGCGCGCACCGCCTGCACACTTAGACTGTATTCCTCTTCACTGGCACCGGCATGAAACGAGCGCACCAGGTAGCCAGCACGTAGCCAGCTGGACAGATAGGCCTCCGGCGTCTGCGGCAAATCAACTCCATGGCGCCGCAACTGCTCCAGGTCCTGTCGCAGCCGTTCCAGCAAAATGGAATGAGGAAGCCGTTTCTCCTTGTCCAGCAGATGCACCTGCAGCAACCCCAACGCTACCGGCGCATTGTCCAGCATCAGCAGCGTCCACGCCGACTGAGCGCGCAATCGCTGGTTGGTGATCACCTGTTGTGCAGCCTTCATAACTACTCACTTTTTTTGGTAGGGGACGGAGGGATCAAAATTTGATCCCTCCGTCCCCTAGCTGGTTATTTTTTGATCCCTCCGTCCCCTAGCCACCAAGCTCTTCGCGTATAACTCGGCGCAAAGTGGCCTCCATTTCTTCGCTGCGCATGGATTGGCGCAAGGCTTCATTGATCAAGGTCTGGTAACCACGATCTCCGGCCTTGTTTTTGAAGTACGCAAGTACCGCGGCATCAAGCATGATTGATACCCGCTGCTTTCCCAACGTGTCCTTGCTTGCAGCCGTGAACTCGCCACGGCTGACAACTTCTCCACCCAGTTTCAACGTAGCGCGCGCCAGATCCTCCCTGCGCAGCTTAGGTGCCTCGTCAAAGGCCACATTCTTCAAAGAAGAGGTCTGCTTCATTATTATCTGCCCTTCGCATCGAAATGATGCGGATTATCTCGTCTGATTCAACGTGACCAACCAGTACCACAATGGAATCCAGGAACCCAACACCAATCGTTCGAGGTTCGCCATAGTCCTGACTGATATCCTCGTATACCACCATGGGCCCAAATGAACTGAATCGACCGAGTATGCATATAAGTATATATATTGTCTATCATCCGCAGCTAGGCGCAGGTAGGGGACGGAGGGATCAAAATTTGATCCCTCCGTCCCCTACCTGGTTAATCTCGCATTAAGAACTTGTAAA
>DITX01000048.1:2269-3655 GCA_002422225.1 Gammaproteobacteria bacterium UBA6173 | reverse complement strand
CAGGCAAAACCACGCTGGCGCGCGCACTGGCTTTGCGCGCCGGAATGAGGTATCTCACGCTGGATGATCAGTCGGTGCTGGCAGCAGCTGAGAGCGACCCACACGGACTGATTCGCTCGCTTGGCTCCGAGAAAGTTGTCATCGATGAATTCCAGTATGCCCCGGGCCTGATTCCAGCAATCAAAGAGGTCTCCGACCAGTTAACACCCGATGAAAAAGGCAGATTCCTGCTGACAGGCTCTACAGACATTTTTCGTTCAGCGCGCACACAGGAAGCTCTGCCAGGACACATGGCACGACTCGAGCTATACCCGCTTTCACTTGGCGAGATGAGCAATCAGTCGCGCAACATCGTGGATTTCCTGTTGAACGGTGACTATCAATCACCCACACTCGAAACCCCAAATCGCGAAGACATTGCCGGATGGATACTCAACGGGGGATACCCGGAAGTACAGGATAGAAGCCCCCGAGCCAAGCAGATCTGGTTCCGATCCTACATGGAAGGCAGACTGTTCAAGGACTTTGAGACTCTTTATGCCGCACGCGGCGATTACCACTCCAAAATTAAAGCGCTCACCCCCTATCTGGCCGGACTGTGCGGAAACTTGCTGAAATACGCCAGCATCGGCAACGATCTTGAACTGGATGACCGGGTTGTCAAACATTACATCGAAATTCTGGAACTCATGTTTATCGTGCGCAGAGTCCCTGCATGGCTTAAAAATAGAGCCAAACGCGAAGCAACACAAATGCCCAAGCTGCATTTTATTGACACTGGACTGGCCTGCCATCTGCTGGGACTACGTGATGCCAACCAAGTATTGGCAAGCCAGCATTACGGCGGCTTGTTGGAGAATCTAATATTCATGGAACTGTGCAAGCAGGCCAGCTGGTCACAACAACAGGTGGATATCTACCACTTTCGGGACAACAGAAAACATGAAGTTGACATTGTGCTGGAGGACAGCAGCGGCGGGATCACTGGCATAGAAATTAAGGCCTCTGCCAGCGTGAAGGAACAGGATTTTAAAGCCCTGGGCAAATTGGCAGAGTTTGCTGGCAGCAGGTTAAAACAAGGCTTTCTCTTCTACACGGGCAAGGACATATTGCCCTTCAGCGTCGGGGATAGAACGTTCCATGCAATGCCAGTGGGTCTGCTCAGGTAGGTGTTTATGTAGGGGACGGAGGGATCAAAATTTGATCCCTCCGTCCCCTACCTGGTTAAAATTTGATCCCTCCGTCCCCTCCCAGTTACGGCTTAACCCAGTGGCTGACAGGTTGGCTCAGGAAGTCCTTCAGCGTAATGCCATCGCTGCCCACCATGAGTGTCCGCTGCGGGTTAAATGCCTCAACAAAGGCGGCAGTTCCCGGGTGTGCCTGCGG
>DITX01000048.1:0-2169 GCA_002422225.1 Gammaproteobacteria bacterium UBA6173 | reverse complement strand
GTGACACCGGCGCTCACCGTCATCAACGCGGTGTTCAATACTTGCAGCTTAGGGCTGGAGGCGCGACTGCGCGCGACATCACCCGCGTACTTGGACAAACCACACACCATGCCGGCACCTGCCAGCAGCTCCAGATAATGGGCCAACGTGGTGGTGTTGCCAGCATCCTGTAACTGACCCAACATTTTGGTATAAGACAGTACCTGTCCCGAATAACGACAGGCGAGCTCGAACATACGTCGCAGCAAAGCGGGCTTGTCCACACGGGTCAACAGCAACACATCGCGAGAGATTGAGGTTTCGATCAGGCTGTCGGCAACATAGCGCGCCCAGCGCTCCGGATCGCTTATCAGAGTGGCCGCGCCGGGATACCCCCCGTAGAACAGGTATTCCTCCAACGACCAGCCGAAGGCAGTCTGCATTTCAGAAAATGACCAGTGTGACAGCGGGATCACTTCAAAACGCCCTGCCAGACTTTCGGTCAGTCCCTGAGCGATCAGCAAAGGCGCGGGCCCCAGGACAACTACCTTGAGAGGTTGCTTGGCGCGGGTGTCTTCATCCCAAAGACGTTTGACCGTTTCCGACCAACCGGGGATCTTTTGAATTTCATCGAGCACCAGAACGCCACCCACTTTGTCGTCCATGGCCAGCCGTGCAGCCTCCCATTGCTGGGCAATCCAGTCCGTGCTGCGCAAACCCGGCTCATCGGCGCTTGCCTGGCGCACAGGCACGGCCAAACTTTCAGTCACCTGCTGAACCAGCGTGGATTTACCTACTTGGCGCGGGCCTGCCACCACCTGAATAAAGCGGCGAGGCTCTTGCAGACGCGCGATCATCATGGCCGCTTGCGGGCGCCGGTAGGAGATTTGGGTTTTGCTCATCATGCTGAGTATTTTTACTCAATGACTTGAGTAAAATCAAGCGGAGTAAATAGGGGACGGAGGGATCATTTTTTGATCCCTCCGTCCCCATGCCCTCCNNCCCTTA
Organism: Gammaproteobacteria bacterium UBA6173; assembly: GCA_002422225.1. Taxonomy (GTDB): domain Bacteria; phylum Pseudomonadota; class Gammaproteobacteria; order Pseudomonadales; family Pseudohongiellaceae; genus Pseudohongiella. The sequence goes on along the minus strand of DITX01000048.1, from coordinate 1,182 downwards.
CCATGCCCTAAGAGTAAGCAGTGTAGTTCGGGGGACGCTGTGGTTTACTGCATCTATCGAACCATGAGACACTTGCCATGCTTACGGAATAAATCCGTATCACAGGGAGGATGCCCTTCAATGAACAAAGTGATCCGCTACGAGATGCAATGGGACAAAGAGACCCATGCGCTGGCTGAGCGCGCCGCTCAGGCATCGGGACTGGGCAGTGTCAAGGCGTACGTGACGCAATTGGTCAGACAACATGCCCCGGCGACCCTGCAGGCGCATCAGACATTGCAGCTGAGCAATGAACAGTTTGATGCGTTCTGCCGTGCCTGCGACATACCGCCGGCACCGTCTGCCAAGCTGCGACGGGCAGCTCAAGCACTTGACCAGGAAGGTCTGAATCCACATGACGAAGGCTGAATTTGTCGCGCTTGACCTCCACGACGTAACAATACAGACATTCGATTCCGGCAAGGAAGCCATCAATACTTATCTGCGGCGCTATGCGGCCAAGAATATGGCTTTGAACCTCAATCGCACTTTCGTGTTGCCTGTGCCACAGCAAACCGGTAAATCTCACGTTGCCGCCTTCTACACGCTGGCGTTACAGACAATCGTGCGTGCCGACCTGCCAGACCCCACGCAGCTGCCCCGCTACCCGTTGCCTGTGATTCTGCTGGCACAGCTTGGTATTGATCAACGCTATCAAGGCCGTAGCTTGGGTGCTAAAACGCTGGTAACGGCGCTGCGTCATGCCTGGCGCCTGGCGTCGGCTCCCGACGGCATCGCCGCCATGGGTGTCGTACTCGACGTGCTCGATCAGGATGCCGCACGGTTCTATCGCCACTTTGACTTCTTTTTGCCGCTCAGCGAACAACCCGACCGGTTATTTTGTCCCATCCGCTCGCTTGAGTCGCTTTAGTAAATTGGGGGACAGCGCAGTTCGGCCTCCGTGACTGCTGATAGCATGATGCTTTCCATCGGCAACACCGCCAGACGTTCCCGCACACGGGGGATATCGCCCTTGATGATATGGCTGGCGATATTGGTGTCGAGCAGATAACGCATCACGCTGGCGGACGTAGACCGCCTTAGTCTCCGCCGCTATACTCATCGCATGACCACTGACAACCCACAAGACATTCGCTGGCAACAGCGCCTGCAGAATTTCCAGGCAGCATTCAACGAACTGGA
>DITX01000191.1:3486-13922 GCA_002422225.1 Gammaproteobacteria bacterium UBA6173 | reverse complement strand
AGCTTGGTTTTGTGCAAACTTTAGGGATGACGTTGTTGTGCAGTTGAAATCAAACAAAAGTGGGTCTTCCCCAAATCGAGTGGGTGATTTATCCTTGATTTCATGAATGATACACACTCAAGACGGTCTCTGGAGTGCATTTGGAGAAGTGGCATTCGACTTCGAGTTTGATACTAATATGGCATTCCCAATAAATGACCGTGCGGGAATGGTATTCAGTGCAGCAATTGTCAGACAGATTGCGCGTGGTAAAAGGGTTCAGCTCTTGCTCGACCGTTTTCAACACACAAAGGATGATAGAAGCAGAAACAGCATCACTCTGATAGGAGTGATCGATTTCTAGCAGGCACTGGAGCTGCTGCAATCAAAGGCAGCAGCTCCAGTTTATGACAACGATGCTTTGTTTTTTTCCTGATATTGTTTGCCCAGCCACATTGCCAAAAAAAACCAGATGAGTGAAACCGGCAACATTGTCAACGCGAGTCCCGTCAAACCCAAACCAAAATACATCATCGCTGTGTATGACCAGGCACCTAACTGATCACCTACCCGATATACAAAGGTATCGTTAAAATTCTTGGCTTTGTATTTGTCCGTTCTGGAAACAACAGTGTAGAGCGATTCGCGAGCAGGTCGCTGAATTGCAAAATTTCCGGCCCGGCGTAAAACATCAAACCCGATAACCACCGCCAGTACTGGCGCCACAGCCAAGAGACCAAAACCGGCAAAACTGATGACCGGCAACAGTGCAAGACTGACGCCGATCCCCAACCAACGCAAAATTCGTCCGGTCAGGAACATCTGCACTACAAGCGTGATGGCATTCACGACCAGATCCCGATTGGCAAATAACTGTGTTCGTGCCACACGATCATCCCCAAGTGCCTCATTCACGATCGCTATCTGCATAAAATACAGATACGTAGAAACAATTGTGAAAAATAGCATCAACGCTGCAATACCTAGCAGGTAAGGTGAACGCAAAACATGCATGACGCCATCCAGGGTGCCACCGCCAATCAACTCTGTTTGCTTGGTATTAACCTGTTGTATGACCAAAGATTCGTCAGGCACATCCAGATTCCGAATATCGACATCCTTTTTTTCAGCTTCGTCCGCAATCGCTGCCAGGGCCAGTTTTTGTTCATTGTCGCTGAGATAGCGTGATACCCAGACTGCCACTTCCAGCAACAACGCGGAGACCAGCAACAATGTGATCGCGCCCAGCCCCGCAGCCAAAAACGACGTGATGGCAGACCCCGCAAGAGCACCTGCGGTGCCGCCGACCGCAATAACGCCAAATAATCGTTTGCTTTGGGAAGGTCTGAAAACATCGTTAACCAGCGACCAAAAAACAGAAATTACAAACAAATTAAAAACGCTGGTCCAGACAAAAAATACGCGACCTGCCCAAATGTCGCTGACGCCATCCAAGGACTGAAACAGGATATAAAACAACACCAGTTGTGCCATAAAAAGCCGATAGACCACCGCAATGAATTTGCGACGTGGCATACGGCTTACAAAAGCGGAATAGATGGGGTGCAGAATCATCATGCCGGTCAGAGTGCCGGTAAACAGCCAGGCAAGATTCTCGACGCCACCGGCAGCACCCATATCATCTCGGATAGGGCGAATGATGTAGTACGCACACAAGAGCACAAAATAGTACAAAGCGGACAGGAATAAGGCCGGTCCTTCGCCATCCCTGGTGTTCACTGAACGATTAATCAATGTATACAGGGCATTCGACATCTCAGGGCTTCTTTTTCTGATTAACTCAACTGAAGGCTTACAACCATCCTTTTAACTTAAAAAAGACATACGGCGCAACGCCTGACAGGAACATTAGACCCAGTGCCCATGGGTACCCAAGCTGCCATTGCAGTTCGGGCATCAAATCAAAATTCATTCCATAGACACTGGCGATCACTGTCGGTGGCAGAAACACCACCGCTGCGATTGAAAATATCTTGATAATCTGGCTTTGCTTGATGCTGATAAAACCTTGCGCGGCATCCATCAGGAAGTTGATTTTATCGAATACAAAACTGTTATGCGGAAGCAGAGAGTCAATGTCCCGCAATAATTCCCGGGCCGTTTCAGCATGCTCTGCTGACAGTTTGCCACGTCGTAACAAAAAGCTCAGGGCGCGCTGCGTGTCCATCAGGCAGAGTCGAACTTTACCGTTGGTATCCTCCTGTTGTGCCAGCTCATCGAGTGCATCTTCGATAGGACTGTCGTTATCTTCCAAGACCAGATTACTGGTCTCTTCCAGCTGTGTGTATACTTCTTCAAGCGTGTCAGCAAGGTCATCAATTTTGATCTCAAACAGCGCGAGCAAGATTGCTACCGGGTCTTCAGCAAGTCCGCGTTGACGCCTAGCCCTCATGCGCAATAGTCTGAACGCTGGAATTTCCCGTTCACGCAGCGTGATCAATTGGGTATCTGTCAACGTAAACGCCACACTGGTATTACGGTGACGCTCATCAACTTTATGCAAAAATAAAGAGTGCACATGCAGACCAGCTTCGTCTTGGTATGAACGCGCGGACGCTTCGATCTCCTCTACATCTTCGGTATCAGGCAATGGCTGGCTGTGCAGACTCTCCATCAATTCGCGTTCTTCATCATCCGGGTTGACCAGATCCAGCCACAGGGCTGCGCCCAGCGTTTTACTGGTAAAGTCATCCTGCGCCGGGATGAGATATTGCTGCGCATCCAGGTGAAATCTGATCAGCATACGTAGCTCCTGCCTGGATATCAGCTATGCGACATCTCGATCTGCCATTGTGTCGGCTGACGCTGATGCATCGGGTTTTTGATGGCGCAGACTATACACTAAAGGGCGTGAATGCAGCCAGTGCAGCAGGTTGGGCGTCGGTCGCATACTGATTGAACAGGTGTTCGTTTTGAGTCCTGTTTCAGGTAACATCTCTCTCGCCTGATAGACGCGAAGCACTCTGTGTAGGTGCGCGTTGTCAGCCCTCGTTTCCCAGAAAGACAGTGTTCAGGAGTGGCTTTACATGAAAAGACAATTAGGCTTGTTGCTTGGTTTGCTGACCAGCGCTTTCATGCCGCTATCCAATGCAGCAGAGAACCTTGACGGAGAAAGTCTTTACAATCAGTACTGCGCCATGTGCCACGCAGCGCCGACTGATGAACGAACGCCGCGCCGCGAGGCATTAACAACCTATACTGCCAACAGTGTTTTTAATGCGCTGACACAAGGCATTATGGCGCCTCAGGGGGTCTCCTTGAGCAGTGAGCAGAAAGTTGCACTGTCAGAATATCTGACCGGGTCGCGCATGCAGGCCGATACCATTGCTGGTCTGGCGCGCTGCCAACAAGCCATGCCCGCATTGAATCTGAGTCTTGCCAGCAACTGGAACGGTTGGGGCAACGGTGACAGCAACCCGCGCTTTCAGTCTTCTGAAGGAACCCGCGTCTCTGCAAATAGCATTGCAGACCTTGAGCTGGTCTGGGCATTTGGCCTGGACAACGCCAGCGCCGTGCGCGCCCAACCGAGTGTAATCAATGATGTCATGTTTATGGGCAGCACGACGGGCACAGTATACGCCATGGATATTGCCAGTGGCTGTGCCTACTGGACGTATCAAGCGCCGCAGGAAGTGCGCGCTGCCGTCACAATCGCGTGGTCAGAGCAGCGCAATGAACACCTTGCCGTGGTAGCCGTCGCGTCAAATGACTTGCATATTTTGAATGCCAGCACAGGTGAGCTTATCTGGCAGGCTGAAGTAGATCCGCATCAATTTGCCCGTAGCACTGGATCACCCGTGGTCACTGGAGATAGGATTTTTGTGCCAGTATCGTCAGCAGAAGTCAGCGCAGCGGGCCGGCCTGATCATCATTGCTGTACATTCCGTGGCAATGTGGCGGCATTCGACCTCAATAGCGGGGAAAAAGTGTGGCACACCTACATCATGGAAGAGTCCGTACAGGTAGGTGTCAACAGCGCAGGCAATCCAGTGATGGCACCGTCAGGCGCGCCTATCTGGCAAGCACCCAGCATGGATGTCGCCCGTGGTATTGTTTACGTAGGGTCTGGTCAAAACTACACACGTCCAGCCAGTGACAGCAGCGATGCCGTCATTGCCTTTGACATGCAGACTGGTGAGATCAAGTGGATACATCAAACCATGGCTGACGACGCCTTTACCATGGCTTGTGCCATGGGCGGCAATCACCCCAATTGCCCAAATACAGGACCGGATGTCGACATCGGCGCGCCCATTGTTGCAACAACTTTGTCCGATGGACGTGATATCGTCGTAGCAGGCACAAAGGGCGCGGTTGTTGTGGGTCTTGACCCAAACAATCAAGGTGATTTGCTATGGTCAACGCGGATTGGTCGCGGTGGCGCGCTTGGTGGTGTGCACTGGGGCATGACGTTCTCAGGAGACATCGTCTATGTGCCCGTATCTGATCGTGGCGGCGTAAACGATACCGGGAGCGCCCGTCAGCCCGGCCTGCATGCCATCGACATGAAAACAGGTGAGGTGCTCTGGTACGCACCTGTTCCTGAACGTTGCCTGCCTGATGTTCAAGGGTGTATGGACGCATATTCCGGCCCGGTGACCAGTACCGATGGTATGATCATCGCCAGCTCACTCAGTGGCTATTTGTTTGCACACGACGCCGCGACAGGTGAGCTGATCTGGGAGTACAACACGGTACAGAACTATCAGACTATCAACGGGGTGGCGGCAAAAGGCGGATCTATCGATGCAACCGGGCCGGTACTGAGTGGCGACTATATGATTGTCAGTACTGGTTATGCTACATTTGGCCAAATACCGGGCAATGCAGTGCTTGTGTTCAAAATCAAGCAGTAAGTCAGGCAGATCGTTTTGGTAAATCAAGAATTTCAGACCCATGCTCAGGAGAAAAATATGATAAAAAACAAAAATCTGGGATTGCTGGCTGCAGTTGCAATCCTGCTGGCTGCGTGCGGCCCGGCAGAACAACCCGCTGCAACACAAGCACCTGCGGCCTCGGCTAACATCGCTGCGCCAGTTGCATCAGTGGCAAGTTATGACGCGGCCGTTGATAGTCAGCGGCTGATCAACGCCGACAGCGAACCAGGCAGCTGGATGGCTGCAGGTCGAAACTATTGGGAACAACGCTTCAGCCCGCTGGATCAAATCAATACTGAAAACGTCAATCAACTCGGTTTAGTCTGGTCTGCCGATCTGGATACCAGTCGCGGTCAGGAAGCAACTCCCGTGATGGTTGACGGCGCACTCTATATCAGCACCGCCTGGAGCATGGTCAAAGCATATGATGCAAAAACCGGCCGACTGCTCTGGGCCTATGACCCAGAAGTAGATCGTGCCCGCGGCGTTGACGCGTGCTGTGATGTGGTTAACCGTGGGGTAGCTGTCTGGCAAGGCAAAGTGTTTGTGGGCGCGCTGGACGGTCGGCTTATCGCACTTGATGCCAAAACTGGTCGAGAGCTTTGGAGCGTCATCACTGTTGATCAGTCCAAGCCTTATACGATAACGGGTGTGCCACGTATTGTGGATGGCAAAGTCATCATCGGTAATGCCGGCGCTGAGTATGGCGTTCGTGGCTATATCACAGCCTACGACGCCGCCACCGGCGAACAACAATGGCGCTTTTACACGGTACCTGGCAATCCAGCAGATGGTTTCGAGCAGCCAGAGCTGGAATGGGCCGCAGACACGTGGAAAGGTGAATGGTGGACGCTGGGGGCGGGCGGAACGGTCTGGGATTCCATGGCGTATGACCCGCAATCACACCTGATGTATATCGGTGTCGGCAACGGATCTCCTTGGAATCAGGAGCTTCGCAGCCCTGGCGGTGGCGACAACTTGTTCCTGACATCCATTGTGGCCATCAATCCTGATGATGGTAGTTACGTTTGGCACTATCAGACAACCCCCGGAGAAACTTGGGACTATACGGCTACCCAACAAATTGTAGTGGCAGACCTCGACATAGGCGGAGAAACACGCAGGGTTGTGATGCAGGCGCCTAAAAACGGCTTCTTTTATGTGCTCGATGCGCTGACCGGACGCCTGTTATCGGCAGAAAAATTTGTGCCGGTAAACTGGGCGACACATGTTGATCTGGAAACAGGCCGCCCCGTCGAGATTCCTGCAGCACGCTACAACATCACTGGCGTCCCCATGAGCGTGCAACCCGGTCCGTTAGGTGGTCACAACTGGCACCCAATGTCCTACAGTCAGAAAACCAATCTTGTTTACCTGCCTGCGACTGAAAATGACATGGTTTATGTTGCTAAACCCGATATGGTAGTTTCTGAGCGCGGCTGGAATACCGGTACTGACTTTGCAGAAGGCGCGCGACTGGGTGCCGCTGCCGGCGCGGCTGCTCCGGTTCGTCACGCCTACTTGTTGGCCTGGGATCCGGTTGCGCAACGTGAAGTTTGGCGAGCACCACAATTGATACCAACACATGCAGCAGGCGTTGTGTCTACCGCAGGTGGTCTGGTATTCCAAGGCAATGGTGCTGGTGAATTTGTTGCGTACAGAGACACCGATGGCGAGCGTCTTTGGTCGGCTATTACACAGTCATCCACGGTTGCTGCACCATCTACCTACATGATTGATGGTGTGCAGTATGTTGCTGTTCTGGCGGGTTCCCGCGCTTTACCGCAAACAGGTCCGGGCGCTGTTGGCTCCACCACACGCGCGTCCAGCAATAATTCACGTTTGCTTGTGTATGCCTTGAATGGCACACAGCAGTTGCCCACGCAGGTCATTACAGCAGAGGAGCGTGCGCTTAATCCTCCGCCGCTGATTGCCAATCATGAAATGTTGGCGCAAGGCGAGCAAGCTTATGGTCGATTCTGTAGCGTTTGTCATGGCAATAATGCAGCGAGTGATGGCGCTGGGGTGTTCCCTGACCTGCGTTACTCAGCACGCCTGCACAATCTCGATGCCTGGAACGGCGTGGTATTGCGTGGGGAATTGGCATCAGGCGGCATGGTATCGTTTGATGGACAACTCAATCAGTCTGATACCGAGGCCATTCTGCAATACGTCATTTCGAAAGCTGTTGCTTTAGCAGAAGATCTGCAGACTCGCTGACCGTGAGTGTCACGTACTACAGCTACTATGAATCACCGGTGGGCAGCTTGCTGCTGGCCGGTGATGGCATAGCGCTCAATCTCATCAGTTTTCCGACTGGCCGGGCGGCTCGACTTCCTGAAGCTGACTGGATGCGCAGAAATGATGCGTTTAAACCCGTAAAACAACAGCTGGCAGCGTACTTTGCTGGTGAGCTGACTGATTTCAGTTTAGTGTTGGCACCTAAAGGTACCGACTTTCAACAAGCAGTTTGGTCAGCCTTGGGAAAAATTCCTTATGGTGCCACCTGTAGCTACGGGGACATTGCCAATAGCATTGGAAAACCTGATGCAAGCAGGGCAGTCGGGGCCGCAAATGGCCAAAACCCACTGCCGATTGTTATTCCCTGTCACCGGGTCATCGGCAGCAACGGCAGTTTGACCGGATTTGGTGGCGGTTTGGATTGTAAACAGGTTTTATTGCGACTTGAACAAACCCACGCACCATTCAGTTTGCAATAGCGCGCTCACACGCCTTACTGCTTTTGTGCAAAGGGGTCTGCAAGGACACACAGATTACGCCCACCAGCTTTGGCTTTGTACAATGCTGCGTCCGCGTGGTCTATCCATTCCTGATATACCGACATCGACTGATTGTACTCGCTGATACCCATACTCACGGTGATAGTGAGTAATTGATCCTGCCATTCCAACTGCAGTTTACCAATTTGCTGCTTTAATCGTTCTGCAACCGCCAGCGCGAGTTGTCCATCGGTATCGGGCAAAATGATCGCAAACTCTTCGCCGCCGTAACGACCAGCAATATCCGTTGTTCTTTGGGATTTTTTTATCTGATTCGAGACTGCGCGCAACACTTCATCGCCAGCACTGTGGCCATACGTGTCGTTAAAATGCTTAAAGTGATCAATGTCCAACATGATTAAAGAGGCCGGCCGATGACTGCGATGGCAGCGTAAAAACTCTTGTTCCAGATTTTCCTCCCAAAAACCGCGGTTATTAATACCCGTCAGTCGATCGGTGCGGCTAAGCCGCTGCAAAGACTGATTTGCGGACTCAAGGGCTTTTTTACGGGTTGCAATCTCAGTCACATCATAAATTTGCAGACATACCTGACTGACTTTGCTATCCAATCCCAGCAAAGGAATCATGGTGACATTTTGATACATCATTACGGAGTGACCGCTCAGCGGACGTGTGCTTTTGAATTCAAACAGGCGGGGGTGTTCTTCCCAAGTGCAGAATGCCCTGATTTGTAATCTGAATACTGAGTCTATTTTTTTGGTCAACCAGATTTTAGGCAAGTTCGGAAACAGATCAAAAATTGATTTGCCACGCGCGGTACCTATGGGTATGCCACTGTGGTTTTCCATAAATCTATTCCATAACATAACCTCATACTGACTGTTCAACAGGATCAGACCGTTATCCAGCGTTTGCAGCAATTGAAACAGGATATGTAGTTGGCGTACATCATCATGCAAGTCAGAAACATTATTCATGACAACTCTCCGGCGTGCTCCGATGCCAACAATTCCACACGTGATTGAATTCGGGCTAAAGAATCCGCCGTAAACAATAGCAATAAGTAGCAATGAATATCTGGTGAACTTAAGTGATACGAGATTGAAACAGCAAGTATCTTTTCTTGTTTATCCGTATTGTCCAACAGCACGTGCAGAGCTTGTTCCGTGCCAAGCAAAGCCGGGTAACTGTGATTGAACTCGATATCCAATTGATGACTGATACCCTTCAGGCAAGAACCTACAAGCAATTCGGACAAATCACTGAGTATGCCTGCTGAGGAGTGACTCTGTTCTGGCAGGTCTTTGCGCATCAAGGTCTGCAGGCGCGACAAGTCGCTGTTCTGAAGCAACAGTATACCTTCACCAGCAACCCCGTTTCCGCTAAATCCATGGGAAACGCCGCTAAATTTTTCGGCATTCAATTTGTCGTCAAATGCATAAGACAACTTGCGATCAAGTTCTCCATAGGTACACAAAAACACGTCCGGCACGGGCAATTGGATGAATGTACCCAACAATTCACTCATGTGACTGCCCGCCTGACCCATTGCCACGTTAACAACTTCACGAAGTGCCTCTAAAAAGGGGGGGGTAGGTTGTTCCTCTCGGGCGCTTGTATGTTGTTGATTGGCAAAAGTGTTTTCCTGGAAGACACCATAACGCGTCAAAATTTGCTGAATCTGCTCGGAGGTGACAGGCTTGCGGATAAAATCGAGCGCGCCTTTACTCATCACGCGTTGCCTGGCTTCTTCTTGTATATCACCAGATACAACCAGTACCAGCGTGGGCAGATCATGCTTTCTAATCATCTCCAGGACTTCATAACCATTCATTACCGGCATATTGAGGTCAAGAAACAAGAGATCCGCCTTGCCTTGCTGTATCGCCGCAATCGCTTCTTGCCCGTTTGTTGCAAAACTCAGTTGTATATCCCAATGCACGGGCAAGGCTCTTGCCATCTGTTTTCTGGCAAGTGCAGAGTCATCACAAATTACTACCGGTAATGTCATTCCTTAAATAGTTCCTGTTATAGCAATTGTTATTATCATGGGATCCATAAAGACGTAAAAAACCGCCCCCCGATTTAGACGCAGCAATGTAACATGATGTGACAAAAAATCATCAGACAATTTATGACTCGAGGATTACACTCCCGACCTGTTCATTCCGATCTGTTCTTCCCGAGTTCGATCGACCTGATTTAATGCGCTGTGTGTGTCTATGTTATCCAATGAAGCGGCAGCGGGTTATACCATTGGCATTCGCATGATCATTTTTGTGATTTTTCCATATTGGGGGTTAAGTAATGCCGTGGCAACGCTGGTAGGCCAAAATCTTGGCGCAGGTAAAACAGATCGCGCACTGCAAACAGTCTGCTAAGTGGCTCGATATTATCTGCGCTATATGATCGTGGTGGCACTGGTACTGATATTTTTCCCTGTCTGGGTCATGAGCTTTTTCAGCGCTGATCCTGAGGTCATTCTTAATGTGATTCAGAGCCTGCGCATTTTGAGTTACGGATTCATATTCTATGCAATTGGATCTGTTGTAATTCAAGCCTATAACGGCGCTGGCGATACCATGACGCCAACATGGATCAATCTGGCCGTATTTTGGATTATACAAATTCCGCTGGCTTGGAACTTGGCGAACCGACTTGCCTGGGGGCCGGAGGGTGTATACTGGTCTGTGTTTGTTGCCGACATGAGTATGAGCCTGATCGGCGTTTATTTTTTCATAAAAGGCAGCTGGAAAACGCGCACTGTCTGAGTTCAGGATTTAACGCTATGCAAAGTAGTCAGCACCATATTATCGCT
>DITX01000191.1:0-3457 GCA_002422225.1 Gammaproteobacteria bacterium UBA6173 | reverse complement strand
AGAAGCCGTTTATGGTGCACTATGGCGTTTCGGCTGAGGAGCAGGCGCGCTTGCGCTTGCCCTGTGGTGGTCAACTGCATGTTTTGTTGGAGTTCATTCAGGCAACGCCGCACAACGTAAGCACGTTTGCAGAAATTGACAGAGCGCTGAATAATCATCAACGCATCAGCAGGCGAGTCGATCTCATCACCGGCCATATTGATACCGCACCTGAATCCTCCGATGAAGCAGTCATCCTCTCCCATGAACAGATGTTGCACAGTTTGAGTCCGCGCTACCGACTCTTGCTGCTGGGGGCGGGAGATGTGGCACGTTATGTGGCCGAGCTGGCATTGAGCATGGATTACGATGTGACCTTGTGCGATCCACGACCGGACTATCTGAATAACTGGTTTGTGCCAGGCGTACAATTGTCGTCAGACTTACCTGATGATGTGGTAAGGGACCAGTTCAGTAATCCTTACAGTGGAGTGATCGCGCTGGCCCACGATCCCCGCGTTGATGACATGGCATTGATGGAAGCACTAAAGACAGATGCTTTTTATATTGGCGCCATGGGTTCAGAGAGAACATCCGCAAACAGGCGCTTGCGTTTACCCGAGCTTGGATTGACTGAAGCCGAGATTGAACGTTTGCATGCCCCAATCGGATTCATGATTGGCAGTAAAACACCGGCAGAAATTGCAATTTCAATCTTGGCGGAAGTAACAGCTGTGCGGCACAGAGTCATGAAATAAAAAACTGCAGCTGAACAAATTGATGCCAAAAAAACGGCCCCTCGGTGTAAATCCTTGGGGCCGTTTTGTTATGGGAGTCAACGTCGCTGGTTAATCAGTCTTTGGTTACGTCGCCATAATCTTCATCGTAGTCGGCCATCGCTGCTGCAAGAACTACGTTGGCGTGTTCGTAACCATAAGCGTCACCAATGGACACTCTATTGGCTTTGCCAGGTACCATTTTGTAGGTCTGGAAGTAATGAGAAATGCGATGAACCAAGGTAGGTGGCAGTTCAGATATATCGTTCATGTGACCAAAAGCAGGATCATCTTTGATGACTGCAATGATTTTGTCGTCTGCTTCGCCACCGTCGTTCATGGGCAGGCCGCCCAACACTTTTGCTTTGATAATGATTTCTGAGCGATCAATCGCGCGCTCGCTGATCACACAAATATCCAAAGGATCACCATCACCACATTCTGTGCCCGGCATCAGATCACGCACACGGTTACCGCAGTAGGTGCGTGGAATAAAGCCGTAAAGAGTGGGCTGTTGAGCGGAAGTAGGCTGCGGACGGTCAATACACAGGTAGCCAGACTCTTTGTCGATTTCATACTTCATCTGGTCAAACGGGGTGATCTCGATATAGGCATTCACCACGCGCGGCAGATCGGTGCCCGCCGCAATACCGTGCCAGGGGTGCGGGCGCCATCGTGAAAAAGTAGAGGTTTTGCTCATGACAAGTTTGGTTCCTGTAGTGTGGCTTGAAAAATAGTGCTGCTTAAAAAAGAGCGCGGATTATAACAACAGACCAACAAGCTGGGTAGGCGGCAGAATGACCACCAGCCTTTAGCTTCAGGTCATTTTGGCGGTCGCCACCAAGCCAGGAATCAGCTGATTGGCCAGTTGCAGCAGCAAATGATCATGCCCCCATGCTGCACTCGCCATCACACCTATAGGCACACCCGTTTTTGAAATGTACAAAGGCAATGACATGCTTGGCTGACCGGTGCCGTTAAAGAGCGCTGTGAATGGACTGTAGCCCGCATATCGGCTGGCATATTCACGCACGTCTGACGAGTTCATATCTAACCAGCCCAGCGGCGCTGCCGGTTGAGCCAGTACCGGCGAAAGGATAATGTCATAGTCTTTGTGGAACAATGCCATCTGACGTTCCGCCTGTTTTAGTATGTCCAGTGCCGCCAGATATTGAGCTGCACTGGATTGCATGCCTCGTGCAGCCATGCGACGACTGGATTCCGATAACCCGGCTGATTCGAGGGTCAACACAGCCGAGGCGCCTGAGTCTCGGTTTTTACCGCTCGCGAGATCTTGAGCCTGCACGGTCTGTAATCCCGCACTGATGATCTGCGCCACGTGAATATTGATCAGTGCAGACATGGCAGCACCAACTTTGCCGTAATCCACGGGTAAAGCGATCTCTTCAAGGCAGTGTCCAGCGTCTGCACATGTTTTTACAAGCTGATCCAGCGCCGCAAGGCAATCGGCGTGCACTGCAAGGCCTGCCGGATGGTGTCGCTGCACCGCAATCCGCAGTTTGCCGGGTGACCGTGCATGGGCATAGAAATAGGACTCACGAAAGTCGGGTAGGGCAAACAGATCTGGTTTATCAAGTTTCAGTACATCCAGAAAGGCGGCGCAATCACGTACAGACCGAGTGACAACATGACTGACACTCATGCCGCTCCAGGCGGCACCCACATCGGCCTCTACGACTGTCAGCCCACGACTGGGTTTTAGTCCAATCAAACCGCAGTTGGCTGCAGGAATACGAATGGAGCCACCACCGTCACTGGCGTCGGCGGCGGGCACAATGCCGGCCGCAACAGCTGCTGCGGCACCACCACTGGAGCCACCTGCACTGTGTTGCAAATTGTGGGGATTGCGACACGCTCCAAACAGAGAAAACTCGGTGGTGATTGTCAGGCATAGCTCGGGCGTGTTGGTGCTGCCAAACAGTACCAGCCCCGCGTGTTTGTAGCGACGCACAACCGCACTGTCGACCGAGGCGATTTGATCCTTCAACAATTGTGTACTGCGTGTGTGTGGCCAGCCGGCCACGGCGTTAACCTCCTTGATAAGAAAAGGTACGCCAGACAATAGACCTTGGTGCCCACAATCATCCAGAGCTTGTGCCGTTTTAAAAGCCTGCTCGCTATCTTCAAAAACAATAGCGTTGATTTGCGAATTGACACGGCTTGATTGTGTCAGCGCACATTCCAGCAGTTCGACAGCACTGATGTCACCAGATGCTCGCAAATCTGCCAGCCCCACTGCGTCGTGAAGAATATACTCTTGCGGTGTCAACATAGATTTTACACTCTGAATTTTGTGGTTTAGATAACGGTTATTGCAGTCTATAACGCCCAATCTTTCAAAATTTGTTCACGGTGCTGATCAGACCTTGGTGCGCTCCCTTGTATGCTGGCTGGTGTCCGACTGAACCGCGGCGCAGGTGCCGGTTGCAATTGCCCATGTCTATTCACAAACGTTTCTCGAGCCACATTATGCGGATGCTGCAAGGCCTCCTGCATATCCAGCACGGGTGCAAAACAGACATTGGTGCCTTCCAGTAGCTGACACCACTCATCACGAGTTTTGCTGTGAAACAGTTGTACCAAGTAATGTTTTTGTTCAGGCCAGCTCTTAACACTCATTTGTGCCTGCATCAGAGGATCTGTGATGGCACAGCGTTGCAGCAACTCCGCGTAAAACTGAG
>DITX01000115.1 GCA_002422225.1 Gammaproteobacteria bacterium UBA6173 | reverse complement strand
GCGTTCACAAACCATGGTGCCATTATGGGCAAAAGCAGTGTTACGATAAGCCACCGTGCCATAGTAATTTCCATCTGGTTATCCCAAAGCAAAACTAATGCATTTTTGGGCGATAAGAAACTGTGTACTCACAACTCATCATGTTTTTTTGCACTGCCCCGGGACTTATCCACGGGGTACTTCTGTTCATTCACGCGGATTTTTGCCATCACAATCTCTTTCACATCCAGCTGGCAGACATCGGCGAGCAGAAAGGCGTAGGCAAACACATCTGCCAGCTCTTCTTTGATTTTGTTGATGTCAGCGTGCTCGGGTTGCTTCCACAAATACGCTTCGAGTAATTCAGCGGCTTCGATGCTCAGCGCCACCGACAGGTCTTTGGGGTTGTGGAATTGTTGCCAGTCGCGCTCGTCGCGGAACTTCTTCAGGGCGTCTACGATTTCCTTCATGGGGTTTGTCTGTCCTGTTCCGAACGGTTGATGAGATATCAGGGGCGTATGATTTCACGGTCAACCAGGGCAGGCAACAGCAGTCAGTCACGCGCTGCCAATACCGGTTTCAGACGATTGTTTGCTTATATCTCTGGCGACAATGCCGTGCAAAGCAAAATTGCCATGACAGCGCCTGTGCAGCAGCAAGCGGTGTCGCAAAAGATCGCGATGACGGCGCCGGTGCAACAGGCTCCCTCAGACGAGGGCTGGTTGATCGCCTTTGTGGTGCCAAGAGAGTTTGATATGGATACCGTGCCGCAGCCCACCAACAGGCGCTGTTGGCGGCATTGTCTACGGCAGGTGTTGATATAACAGGCGAGCCAATATCAGCAGCCTACAATTCGCCGTTTTCATTGCCGTTTATGCGTCGCAATGAAGTGATGGTGACGGTAGCCAAGGCGCCTCGAATCAGACGCCTCGGGACCTAAAGCTCACTGCCCAGCCTGTTCCGCCTCCAGCCTTCGCGCACCCGCCAGAATGCCGGGCATGGCATAATTGCCTTCGTGGCAGGCGTACTCATACATCGGACCTTCACTGGCGTGGAAGCTCAGTTCCGCTGTCCACGGCTGCGAGTACAGATTGGCATCGTCAACCGTGAACTGGTAAACAATCTCGGTATCGGAATAGCGGCTGAAACGTTCGGTTATTTTGCCAGTGGCGGTGATGGGCACGGAGCTTTGCGCCATCTGTTGTGGATTGATATTGACGGTTTCCACGACCAGTTCGCCGTTTTCATACCAGCCGCGAGAATCGCCAAACCACTGTTGCAAGGCAGCTGGCCGCAGATTGGCGCGGGCTTCGGCGGCATTGGCGTAGATGGGCACAATACGCGCGTCGTGCACCATCTCCACTTCGATCACCACATAATCATCAGTCTGCACAAAGCGATAAGTGCTGTTGTACAACGTGCCCATCATGCCTGGGCCGGCAGTGTTGCCAAAACCCAACAGACAACGCTCGGCCAGTGGCATGGCTTCCGGGCCAGACATGTCGCCCACCCCGGTCGCATAACGCACTCCAAAATTGCGGCGTTCAAAATCAGCACGCGATGTTTCCAGATACGGAATCTGACCATTTTCAGGATCGATAATATAAGAGCTGCGGTATTCACCTTTGACACGCGCCAGCGCGGAACCCGGGTCAATCCAGAAGTCGTTATAAGCGCGCAGCCCAAAATCGTCGCTGCCAGCCGCCGGCGGGGCAACAGTGTCAACACTCTCCGTGACCGCCTCAAACTCACCTACCGGCAACCCGGCCACGCTGGTGTTGGCGATAATCTGTTGTGCTTCGGCGGCGCTGACAATCAGTTTGTCCACGTTAGCAGGGCGCGTCATGCTGGTCAGCGCGGCATTGGTCCATACACCGCTGAGTTCGGGGCGTTCATTCACCTGAGCCCAACTGGATGCGCTGGCGATGGTCAGTGTCAGAACAATAAAGTTGGATGCAACTGCAGACGATCGGGCGTTTAGCATGGTCAATCTCCCACTAATTATTATGATGTAGAGGTTTTTGTGTACCGGCAAGTCAGAATGTAGTCTTGATGCGGGGTGGATGTAAAGCGGGAGCGTCTGCGATTCGACGGCTATGAAATACTGCTCTATTCTCAAGGACGCGGGTCTGTCAGACGCAGGCTTCGCATCATCAGCAAAATGGCTTCTATGAAAGTACTAAAAAAATACGTGCACGGTTAACCCGCGTTGGCACTTGGTTAAAACCGTCCCCGCTAGCCTTGCGTGGTTCAGCTATCGCCATCGCCGCGCTGGTGCTGTGTTTGGGCCTTAGGCGCGGGTGGAACAACCGCGTCCACAAGGGGTTGCCCAGAAACAGGCAGATCGGGCGCGCATGGCATCGCCCACTATCTTCTGCGCCCAGCTGTCGCCGGTAAAAAATACGGCAGGAGGTCGGTCAGCATCGGGCTTTTGTGTCCGCACCGCGCGGTGGATGGGAATGATCGGTATGGCTAACGTCTTGCCATGTTTCTGCGCCGCCAATGGTTGGTGAGACCGCCAAGCATGCGAGCCCGCCACCACCAGAACTGCTCCTGCGGTTTGTCGCTTGCCTGCGTGTAAGGCTCAGCGTCCATTTGCCCGCCGCCAGCGCCCGTGCCAACAATATTGACATCGTAGTCTTTGACCTGGCTTTTATACAATGCATCCGTTTTGAACGCCAGTTTCAGCCCCCTAACGCCATAACAGATTCACCGGGCAAGCGAAGCAGTTTTTTGCACTGATTGGGAGCACATGGTTACCACCATACAGCAGCGCGCCACCTCTGAAGTCCTTGCCGGCCCGCTCCGCCAGCCGCTTCAGTCCTGCGCCATCTTTATGGATATCCACAGAGGAGGCCTTTTTAACTTCCACACCCCACACGTCGCGGCCGCGCTCAATCACGATATCCACTTCAACCTGATCCTTGTCCCGATAGTGCGTCAAACGCAATTCGTCATCCAAGGCGCTGCTCTGGCTGGTGATCTGCTGCAGCACAAAACTTTCCAGCAGATGGCCGAAGGCAGTGCTTTGTGTCAGCCACTCTGCCGGTGTCAATTTGCTGAGAGTCGCGGCAAGGCCTGAATCAATCATGTGTAGTTTGGGTGACTTGATCAGCCGTTTGGCGTGGTTGCGGTGCCATGCCGGCAGGCGTCGGATTAGAAACAGGCGCTCCAATATACTGAGGTACTTTTCGGTGGTTTCCCGTTGCACACCAAGTTCCTGAGCAAGATTGTTGACGTTCAGCAGCGAGGCGGTTCGGTAGGCCAGCAATTCAATCAGCCGCGACATTGTGTCCTCGTCATTGATCTTGGCAATATCATGAACGTCGCGCTGAATGATGGCACTCACATATTGCCGGTGCCACTGCCGTGCCCGCACCAGGGTGCGTTGCACAGGCTCCGGATAACCGCCTTGACACAGCAGTTCCGCCAAAACGGGGATATCCGGGCTGGATTCAGCAATTTGCAACCGGAAGCGCCCTTCCAGCAAGGTTGTCAGGAACGTTGCTGGCATGCGGTGCAGTTCAGCCATGGAGAGAGGGTGTAGGTGCAGCACTTCCATGCGCCCGGCTAATGAGTCCTGTATCTTGGGCAGCAAAAGCAGATTGGCTGATCCGGTCAGCAGAAAGCGCCCCGGTGTTCTCTGCAGGTCAACCGCACTCTTGATGGCGATCAGCAGCCCCGGCGCACGCTGTACCTCATCCAGGGTCACCTGCGCAGGCAGGCTGCGTACAAAACCCGCCGGGTCATCGTTGGCCAACTGGTAGATAGCGCTGTCATCCAGTGTGAAATAGGCGCGTTCGGGTGCCAGACTGCGCGCCAATGTGGTTTTGCCGGATTGACGCGGACCCAACAGACAAACGACCGGCGTGTCAATGAGCGCCGTTTGCAGTCGGTTTCTGATGGCTCTGGGGTAGAGGTCGGTGGTCACTGATGCAGCCTGATTTTTATCGTCCATTTGCGGGTTATCTTAGCGTCCATTTGTTGGTTTTGCCAGCGTCCATTTGTAGGATAAATGAGCGTCCAATTGTCGGGATAACTCAGGCTAAACGGCACTGCCCAAGGCAGGCCAGCGCCATGTGTACACCACCAGCCACAGTGTGTTGACAATGATCTGCGCCTTCTACGCCATCGCCGTGGTGCCCAGATTGTAATCCGTCTCTCCATTCCAGATCAGCAACAGGAAAAAGCTGGTGCTAAGCAGCGCACAGATCAGGGTCAATCGCCACAAGGGATCATCCTTGCGCCATGCGGCGCGCAGCCACTGTCAGCAAACCAACCGCCAGAACATCGGCTGCGGACTGTCGCAATTGATAAAGGCGAAAAGCAATCAGCATCTGCGTGCCGGTATCCTGTTTATGATCTGTGATTCGGCTTGAGTTGTAGTATATTTGGGGAAAACAACTAGAGATTACCCTTATGCGAACTTCATTTAGAATGCTGACCGTGACTAGTCTAGCCCTTTTTCTTCAGCAAACAGCCTTTCAGCACGCAGCCATTGCCCAGTCAGATCTGTCTCCGCTGCAGGATTACGCGCCGGTGACAGATCAGCTGCTGCTGGAGCCGCCGGCCAGCGACTGGCTGATGTGGCGGGGAACCTACGATCTCAGTGGTCATAGCCCTCTGCAGCAGATCAATCGTGACAATGTTGCTGACTTAAAACTCGCCTGGAGTGCGCCGCTGGGCGACGGCGGCAATATGACCACACCGCTGGTACACAGCGGCGTGATGTTCATCGCCGATAACAACAATGTGCTGCTGGCACTGGACGCCCGCAATGGCAAAGAGTTGTGGCGCTACCAGCACGAATCTGAAAACCTTGATGGTCGCCGCATCGGCATTGCCCTGCACGGTGACAAGGTCATCGTGCCGCATAACGATCTGGATGTGGTGGCGCTGGATGTGCGCACCGGCAAGGTAGAGTGGGAGCATGCGATCAGTGTGCCCACAACGGACGTGAGTAGAGGTTACTATTCTCTGCGCGGCGCGCCCATGGTGGCGAATGGCATGGTGGTGCAGGGCGTTGGTGCCACGATTGTGCCTGAGGGCGGTTTTATTGTTGGCTTGGATCTTGAGACCGGCAAAGAGCAGTGGCGATTCCATACCGTGGCACGCCCTGATGCACCGGGTGGGAATACCTGGAACAACCTGCCCCTGAATGAGCGCAGTGGTGGATCGGTGTGGATACCCGGCAGCTACGATCCCGCGCTGGATCTGGTATTTTTTGGTACCGCGCCGACCTACGATACCGGGCCACTGTTGCCCGATCTGGGCATAGACGGTGTGTCCAACGCTGCACTGTATACCAATGCCACCCTGGCACTGCGGCCACGCACCGGTGAACTGGCCTGGTACTTCCAGCATATGCCCAACGACCAATGGGATCTGGATTGGGTCTATGAACGGCAGTTGGCCGATCTGGAGATCAATGGTGAGCAGCGCAGGGTAGTGTTTACCGCCGGCAAGATGGCACTGTATGACATGCTCGATGCGGCTACCGGAGAATATCTGACGTCGCTGGACACCGGTATACAGAACATGATTTCCCATATTGATCCGCTCACAGGCGACAAGACCTTGTACCCGAGTGCGATACCCAACGCCGAGCTGGGACACTTACTTTGCCCCTTTATGTTGGGGGGAAGAAATTGGCAGGCGGGTTCGTATGATCGCAGCAGAAAGATGGTGTACCTGCCCCTGTCAGAACTCTGCATGATGGCCGGCCCTATTGGTGAGGGCGCGCTGCTGAGCTCAGGTGTCGAGATGACCGCCCAACGACGTCTGGATAGCGATGGTAACTATGGACGCCTGCAGGCCATTAATCTGGACACCATGGAGCTGGCCTGGGCGCACCGCGAAACAACGCCACCGGTCACTGCCGTCCTGGCAACGGCGGGCAGTGTGGTATTTGGTGGATTCCTGGATCAGTCTTTCAAGGCTGTTGATGCGGACACGGGCAATGTGCTCTGGCAAACGTCGCTGGGACATATCCCCTCGTCGTTCCCGATGACCTATGCCGTCGATGGCAAACAATATGTCGCCATCGTGCGCGGTCAGCCGAGCCGCTTTGTGGGCAGTCTGTACGGCATTATTGCCGGTTTCCTGGGTGCTGACAGCAGCGCCCTTGGCACGCCCAGCGCTGGGGCTGCGATTATGGTGTTCGCGCTGTGATGACCCTAACACCATTAAATACTAACCGGGCAAGCGAAGCCGCTCTCGGCTTTGATTGCCCGCGCATGAGTAACAGGAAAAAACAGGTGCTCGGCAAGGCACACATCAGGGTGAGGTTTTAAAGCAGGGGGGGTGAGGGGCACCGAATCAATTTAACACGTCATGGCTAATCAATTGGTTTCGACCCAAGGCTTTGCCTCGGTAAAGTCGCTCATCTGCGCGGCGAAACAGCTCGTCAGCGCTATTGCCATCGACCTGCCATTCCGCCATGCCAAAGGTTGCTGTCAGGCTGATGGATTTATCACCCACCGGCAAAGGCTTTTGGCTGAGCTGTAACCTAAGCGACTCGATAATCGGGCGTGCTGCCTCAAGATCGGTATGCCGCAATAGCAGACCAAATTCCTCAACGCGAAGCCGACCGATGCTATCGGTTTGCCGCAAGCGCGCAGACAGCAAACGACAGATATGCTGCAACGCGGCATCACCGATGGCATGTCCCCAGCGGTCATTGACCTGTTCGTACAAGTGCACAAAGACCAGTATCAGTATTCCACAAGTCAGCGCATTGGCCCGATCCATCGTACCGGCTGCGCCAGCTGGCAGGCCAAACCGGTACAGATATCCCAGTGTGGCGATAAGCATGAACGGCAAGGCCAGCAACAATCCAATCTTGCGACCCAGCATCAAATAAGACATCACCGGCATCATATAAACCCAGACAAACGCGGCGACCGAGGCGTCCCGTACAACAATGATGTAAATAATGAAGGAATTTAATGGCAGCAAGTAAGCTGCTATCCACCACACAGGGCGCCTGGCCTGTGGAATGCGCCAAACTCACCAAAGCAACAACGTTGTCGCCAGGATCTCGATCGTGGCAAGCACAACATTGCTTTGACTCAGTTGCAACAACGCGAAGAAGCCCAGCGTGATAACGGTAGCCAAAAAAATCAGCCGAATCAGCGAGCGTTGCTCGGCGTCTCCCAATCCACCCAGGCCATGCGGGTTGGCCGTATGATCTGTGGGGACTTTTTTTACTTGCATCTATTTGGTTCCAGCGCGGATAGATTGTTGGAGGTGTCTCAAGCTGGTTGCTGGGTCCAGCGCACCGAGTATCAAGAGGGGATAAGGCTATCCCTGGGGCGAGAGCTTGTCCAGTTTCATGACCCGCAGGCAACACAATTGGCTAGTAGCAGCCAGAGCCGTTTTACAACCGACTGGGTAATCGGGGTAAAGTCCTTGGCAAGTCTTTACAGTCAGTCGGGAATTTGTGGCAGAATGAGTGGGTAAAATAAAAACAAAAGCCGGAGGATTGCTGAATGCGTATGAATTCTAGGTATTCCGTTAGATCTGCTGTACATCTCCACAGGATCAAAAAAGTTTTTGCCTTTCTGGGTGCTATGGTTACGGNNCGGTCACTGGGCTTGCGGTCACGGTGCTCGCCCAGCCGCTATACGCCCAGGACACGGTCGAATGGCTGACCCTCGGGTCAGACTATGCGCACACCCGCTCCACCACGGCCAGTCAGATTCATCGCGACAATGTGGAATCCTTGCAGGTTGCCTGGACATGGGACGGTGCCAGTTTCAAGGCGCTCAGCGGGCGCTCCACGCCCAGTTATGTCAATGGCCGTCTCTACACAGTGGCGGGTGAACGCCGCCATGTCATCGCCATCGACCCTGCTTCCGGTGAAACCCTGTGGTCCTGGCGTGAGCCGCACACCTTTCGTCACGAATACTCCATGCGCAAGGATTATGGCAAAGGCGTTGCCTACGCTGAAGTCGACGGTCGTGGGGTGATCTACATCGTCAGCCCCGGGTTTTTCCTCACCGCCTTGGATGCGGATACCGGTGCGCCATTGCCCGGATTCGGCGAAAAAGTACCCTTGCCCGGTTTTCCCGAGACCGGTGTGGTTGATCTACAAAAACGCATCGCCGAGTACATGGGCTATGAGTTTGATCCCTACTACGGCATCCCGCTGGAAGAAGGCTATATCTCCAATTCCTCACCGCCCATTGTGGTTAATGGGGTGGTGATTGTGGGTAACTCGGCAGAACAAGGCTACAACCAGACCCGCATTGAAAATATTCCCGGTGATGTGCTGGCCTTCGACGCACGCACGGGCGATTTCCTCTGGAAGTTTAATGTGATTCCCGAGCCGGGAGAGTTTGGCAGCGACACCTGGCAGGTGGACGGCAATCCGCGCGATCTGACCGGTGAGGTCACCCCTTGGGCACCGCTGTCAGCCGATCCGGAGGCAGGACTTGTCTACTTTGTGACCAATCCACCGAGCATCGATTACTTCGCCGGTTTCACGCCCGGTGACAATCTGTTTGGTACCAGTATCGTGGCGCTCGATGTCAAAACCGGTGAACGCAAATGGCACTTCCAGTTTGTGCATCATGATATTTGGAACTACGACACCCCCACCGCGCCGGTGCTGCTCGACGTTCAGCACAACGGCGTGCGCACACCGGCTGTTGTGCAGATGACCAAACACGGTTTTGCATTTGCGTTTAATCGCATCACCGGTGAGCCGCTGTGGCCCATTGAGGAGCGCGCGGTTCCCCAATCGCTGGTACCTGGCGAACACACCGCGGCCACCCAGCCGTTTCCAACGCGACCTGCGGCCTTTGAAGTGCAGGGGATTACCCACGATGATCTGATCGACTTTACCCCCCAGCTGCGTCAGCAGGCGATCGACAATCTGGCCAATTTCCAGCTCGGACCACTGTTTCTGCCGCCGCTGCACCGCGACAACCCGTTGGGCAAAGCCGCTGCACTTCAGTGTCCCAGCGATGCCGGCGGAGCCAATATCTTTGCACCCCCGGTCGCCGATCCGGTGACAGGCGTGTTTTATGTCACCTCCCGTTCAGCCTGTAGCGCGCACGTGCTGGCGCCCTCTCAGGAGCGCGACACTACGCTCGAACTGCCCACCGGCACCACCTTCGCAGCCTTCTCCAATCTGCGCAATCTGCCCGTGCGCGGGCCGGAGGGCCTGCCACTGTTTAAACCACCCTTCAGCCGGATTACCGCCATTGATATGAATACCGGGGAACACCTGTGGCAGATGCCTGTCGGGGAAACCCCGCGTCAGGTGCGCGAGCACCCCGCGTTGCAGGGTATCGAGCTGGGCAATACCGGCAGCGGTGACTTTGCCATCATGATGACG
>DITX01000180.1 GCA_002422225.1 Gammaproteobacteria bacterium UBA6173 | reverse complement strand
GCTTATAACAACATCTTTATTGGTGACGCCATGGACGTGTTACCCACGCTGACCCGCCGTTACGACATTGTGCTGGCCATCGATATCCTGGAGCACTTTGACAAAGACGAAGGCCGCCAGTTTATAGAGCTACTCAAACACGTGTGTTCTGGTTCCGTGCTGGTCAGCACACCCAAAGAATTCATAGAACAACAATTTGAAGCCAACCCCTACGAAGACCATCGCTCTTGCTGGTCACTCGCCGACTTGCAAGCCTGTGGCTTCACCACTGTGCTTGAAAATCATGAGAGCTGGATCATGCATCTTCAAATGCCAGCGCAGTCGTCGTAGCGCCGGCTAAGCCGACAGGTTCGAGGCTGGGGCCATCAGACTTTGCTGATGGTGTCGCCAAGCGATACTGTGCCCGCCTTAATTACGCGGGCATTGATGCCCCGCAAATTGATTTGTTTGCCTTGATCGGAATTGACAAACATTACGGCGTCACGGCCAAAACGATCTGAGAATTTTCGGCAACCCAGATGCGGCTCCGCTGTCACTTCAATTTCCGCACTACCAATCTGCAACCTTGTGCCAGGCGGCAGATTGTTTTTGCTTAAATCAAAGTCTACAAAAAATTGATCACCAGCCAACGGCCATTGCGCATGGTCGGCAGCAATGGCTTTTATTGCCCGCAGATTCATCAGATTCAACTGCGTATCAGCGTTGGCGGGTTTTTCCGGCGCACGCCATTCACCGCGCTGCTTCCAGTTGTCCCCGACCAGACCATCGCTGAGTGTCAATTCACAGGACTGTAGAATCTTTCTGTTGTCGTTACGCGGCCGACACACAATCATGCCAACACTTCCGCTGGATTTGGGTGATGCCATGATGTCCGGCAAACATGCTTCCAAGTCACTCAGTGTCTTGTACTGATTCAGTCCGTCCAGGCTTGCCTGTTTGTTCATTCGAATATCCTTATCAATGACCTGCTGTTTGATTTCAGAGCTGTGGCGCACTCACACCCTGCACACCCACCAGCCCAAGCGTTAATAAAAATGCCAGTTGCGGCCCCAGGTGAGCGTTTGTCGGGTCAAACCACTCTTCGGTTGAGTGTGCCCCGCCGCCTGAACCACCACCACCGATGGTGATCGCCGGAATGCCAATCGACATCGGCATGTTTGAATCGGTGCTTGAGGTTTGCAAACCTTGCGCGGGAGAACCCACCGCGTCAAACGCCAATGCGGCCACTTGTACCAAGCTATGATCCGGCGAGGTTGTACCCGTGGGGCGATCGCCAATCAGGCGGAAGTTAACAGTAATCTGTCCTTTGGCTGTACCACCATCGCTATTCCAGCGTGCGTTTTCTTCATCCACCGCCAACTGCACGACTTCCCTGACTTTCGCTTCGAGTTTCGCCAATTCAGCAGCATCGTTAGAACGCAAATCCAGTTCAAACATGGCATCTTGCGCAATCGAATTCACGGAAGTTCCGCCGCTGACAGTGCCCACCGTAAAGGTCGTGCGTGGCTGATCAGGCACCTGCAGATCGCCAATATTGGCAATGGCGCGCCCCAGCGCATGCGTGGCGCTGACCAGACCAAACGCGCTGAATGAGTGTCCACCCGGGCCAGTAAATTCAACGGCAAACCGACGACTGCCTGTGCCGCCGTTGGTAATGCGGGTGACACCCGAGCCGTCGATAGACACAAAACCATCTATCTGGGGAAAGTCGCGAAATAATGCTTTCACACCACGCAAATCACCTGGCCCCTCTTCGCCAACGTTACCAACAAACATGATGTCGCCGACGGTGTTGATACCGCTGGCATTGAGGGCGTCAATCAAGGTCAGTACGGCGGTCAATCCGCGGCCATCATCACTGATGCCGGGCGCGTAATAGCGCCCGTCACGAATCTCAACACTCACATCGGTATCCAAAGGAAATACCGTATCCAGGTGCGCTGCAATCACAAACAACGGGCCATCACCAATGCCGCGACGAATACCAATCACATTGCCTTCGGTGTCGATGTACGCATCCGGTAGTCCGCGGCGCTGCATCTGCTGCAGGTAGTACTGCGCGCGGCGTTGTTCCTGAAACGGCGGCGCCGGGATCTCGGTCAGTCTGACCTGCTCCGCCAGTGTCTCTGGCTCATTGGCTTCGATCGCGGCCAAGGCGGTCTGCACACGTGGATCATTCCGCAATAATGCAAACTGCTCGGCCACTGCCTGCGTCACTACAACCGGTCCAACTGTCTGCTGGGATATCGCACCAGCCCCGCATATCAGCAATCCGGATGCAACAAGCAGCTGAGTAAAAAACCGTTTGTGTACACGTGGCATAACACAGGCTCCGGGTGGCTTGAAAACAATAAGTTGCGACCAAGCGTACCGGATTTTGAGGTGAATTTCATCGCCATAACAGATACTCAATTGCTTGTGCCAATAATCCGAATAGCATTAAATAGCGCTTCCGGAATCTCGGGCAGATCAACAACGCCATATCAGGAGTAGCAATATGAGAACCAAACTAGCCGTAATTACTGGATTTATCGCCGCGATGGGCCTGTCTGCAGCGCTGTTTGCGCAACAATCTGCAGCCCCGGAAGGTGCTCAGGTCTACATCGTGTCTCCCGCCAATGGTGAAACCGTCAGCCAGACCTTCAAAATCGTATTTGGTTTGAGTGGTATGGGTGTTGCGCCAGCTGGCGTTTCCATGCCTAACACTGGGCACCACCACCTGCTGATCAACAAAGATCCCTTGCCCGATCTAAGCCAGGCTTTAGGTGCTGATGTGATGCATTTTGGTCTGGGCCAGACTGAAGCCAATGTGACGCTGGAACCCGGCATTCACACCCTGCAGCTGGTGCTGGGCGACCACATGCACGTACCGCACAATCCACCCGTCATGTCTGAAAAAATCACGATTACCGTCGAATAAAGTCTGACTGTGTTTTGGTTGATTATTCAAGACGCTAACGACTCAGGCTGCTAAACAGCAGCCTGATCGTTTTGTGCAGCAACAAACGCTTCGAAACCCAGCATTGGCAGCGGCCTGCTGATCAGGTAACCCTGAAAAAACGGACACCCTTGCGCCAGCAGTGCGTCACGCTGCAACTCTGTTTCTACCCCTTCCGCCAGCACCTGCATGTCCAATGTGTGCGCCATATCAATAATGGTTTTGACAATGGCCCTGTCCTTTTTCCTTTCACCCATATTGCGCACAAACGACTGATCAATTTTTAATTGATGCAGCGGCAATTCGCTCAAATAGGCCAACGATGAATACCCGGTGCCAAAATCGTCAATGGCAAACTGCACCCCCAAGGCACTCAAATACGCCATGATCTGCTGGGCTTGTTCCACGTTGTCAATCAAGGTTGATTCCGTGAATTCAAGCATGACATGACGCGCATCCAATTCCAGATCGGAAATTTGTTGTGCCAGTTTTTGGGCAAACTCCGCCTCATAAAACTGCTGGGGTGACACATTGATGCTGAGTTTTAAGGCTTGATACCGCGGATCAACGCTCCAACGCTTGAGCATACTCAGGCCCATGCGCATGATTTCTCTGCCAAGCGGCAGGATCAGCCCGGTCTCTTCAGCCAAGGGGATGAATTCTGCCGGCGACACCAGTCCGCGTACGGGATGATTCCAGCGCACCAGCGCTTCTGCGCCAATTACGTGGCCCGTCTCATCTTGTTGCGCCTGCAGATACAACTCAAATTGGTGTTTGTTGATGCCTTCGCGCAAGTCGGTCAACCACTTGGAACGTTCACTGATCGCTGCCTGCCAGGCCGGATCAAAAAAGCCAACCTGATCACGCCCGGCATCTTTGGCTTTGTACAAGGCAATATCCGCCTGTTTTAGCAATTCGGCAGAATTAGCGCCTTCTGGCCCATATAAAGTTGTGCCTATCGAGCAGGTAATAAAACTGTCGCCGTCGGCAACCGCGTAGTTACCCTCCAGCGCCGCCAGAATTGCCTGCGAAATTTTTTGCACGATTGACGCCGCTTTCCCCGAATCGGTATCAAGGGCATTAAGAATCATCACAAACTCATCGCCCCCAAAGCGCGCAACACTATCCTCCGATCGGATCAAACGCTGCAGCCGTTCCGCGACGATCACTAATAAAGCATCACCTGCACTATGGCCCAGCGTGTCGTTCACATCTTTGAAGTGATCCAGGTCTATCATCAGCAAGGCCGCATAGCGCCCGCTTTCTGCGGCAAGCGCAACACTGTCGTTTAATTGCATCAAAAACTTTTCGCGGTTGGGCAGACCAGTTAATGAATCAAAATAAGACAGCTTGCTGATTTCCTGCTCAGCATGTTTAAGTTTCGTGAGATCTACATAATCACCCACATAGTTGGTGATTTCGCCCGCTTCATTTCGGACAGCGGTGATGGTCAGTGTTTGTGGATAAATCTCGCCATTTTTTCGCCTGTTCCAGATTTCCCCGGTCCATGTGTCGGTTTTGGCAATACGATCCCACATCGCTTCATAAAATTCGCGGCTCTGTCGGCCAGACCGGAACAAGGCCGGCGTCAGACCCTGAACTTCCAACTGGGAGAAACCCGAACTTTTTTCAAAAGACTCGTTAATTCTCAGAAT
>DITX01000160.1:21702-28062 GCA_002422225.1 Gammaproteobacteria bacterium UBA6173 | reverse complement strand
GGCTGCGCGTTTACAGCAGCAGAACCCCTTCATAAACCATGGTGGCGGGCCCAGTCATCAATACCGATGACTGCGCTCCATGCCACTCGATTTCAAGTTCGCCACCAGTCAGTAAGGCGCGGACCTTGTTGTCTAATAGTCCGGCGTTGATGCCACACACAACGGCTGCACAGGTGCCGGTGCCGCATGCTTCAGTTTCGCCAGCGCCCCGTTCAAACACGCGTAGCCGGATTGTACTGCGATCAATTATCTGCATAAAGCCGACATTGACCCCCTGCGGAAACGCCGGCCATTCACACAAAACCGCGCCCAGTGTGGTGACCGGGGCAGTATTGCAATCCGCTACGGTGATGACAATGTGCGGGTTACCCATAGACACGGCCTGAAACTGCACATTCGTCAAGGTATCAGCCCCTGGCTGTTGTGGCACGCTAAGTGTGTAAAACGCTTGTTGTGATTCGATGTCAAATGGCAAGGATGCCGGTGAAAAATCCGGCGCACCCATATCGACGGTGACCAGCCCATTATGATGGCTGTGCAACTCGAGTAAGCGGTTCATGGTTTGCACTCTGATAGGGCTGCGTGCAATCAACCCCCGATGCAACACATACCGCGCAAAGCAGCGTGCGCCATTACCACAATGTTCGACTTCGCTCCCATCGGGATTAAAAATGCGGTAACTGAAATCAGCGTCCGGACGCAGCGGCGGGCCAATGATCAGTAACTGATCAAACCCGATGCCTCGTTTGCGATCGCCAAGTTGCCGCACTTGTGCTGGGGTGAGTGCTATCGGGTGCGAAATGGTGTCCAGCACCACAAAGTCATTGCCGAGACCGTGCATTTTGGTAAATGGAATGCGTTGATATGCCTTGGATTGGGTCATGGTGTCAGTCTGCCAGGACTTGTTCGAGACTGAGCTGATAGTCAATTGTTTCCCTCTGGCGAACCACGATGGCACGATTATTGTCGACCATCACTTCGGCCGCTCGATTGCGCGTGTTGTAATTGGAACTCATGACAAAGCCATAAGCACCCGCCGAGCGTACTGCCAGAAGATCACCGGCGGCAATACTCAATGTGCGTTCCTTGCCAAGAAAATCGCCTGACTCACAAACGGGACCTACCACATCGTAGGTATGTGCAGGCCGCAGCGCTTGTTCTGACACAGAAAACTGTTGTCTGACCGGCACAATTTCTTGCCAGGCGCCATACAAGGACGGTCTCAGCAAATCGTTCATGGCCGCATCAATAATGGCAAAGTGCTTGTGCGCGGTGTGCTTGAGAAACTCAACACGCGTTAGCAGAATGCCGGCATTGGCACAAATTGATCGGCCCGGTTCCATGATCAGCGTCAGATGACGGCCCTGAATTTTTTCCCGTACTGCACGGATCAGTTCACCCGGTTCAGGTGGTGTTTCCTGATTGTAGACCACGCCGAGGCCGCCACCGATATCAAGATGCTGCAGGTTTATGCCCGCCTGCGCCAGACGATCGATCAAGGACAGAATCTTGTCGATGGCGTCCAGATACGGCGCAATGGTTGTCAATTGCGAGCCGATATGGCAGTCAATGCCCGTGATATCAATGTGGCTCATGGTAGCGGCGCGCTGGTAAACCGCGAACGCGGAGGCGATATCGATACCAAATTTATTTTCTTTCAGGCCCGTCGAGATGTAGGGGTGTGTGCCGGCATCAACGTCCGGGTTGACGCGCAAAGAGATGGCAGCGCGCTTGCCTGTTCGCTGGGCAACCGCATTGATACGATCCAGTTCGGCATCTGATTCCACGTTAAAACACAGGATGCCCGCGTTCAGTGCCTGCTCAATTTCGATTTCAGTTTTACCCAGTCCTGAAAAAATGACTTTAGCTGGATCACCGCCTGCACGAAGCACGCGGGTCAATTCACCACCGGAAACAATATCAAAACCAGCTCCCTGTCGGGCAAGCACATTGAGCACGGCCAGGTTGGAATTGGCTTTGACGGCAAAACAGGTCAGATGTTCGATGCCTTCAAACGCCCGCTCGTAGGATAGCAGGTTGTGTTCCAGCGCGGCTCTGGAATAGACATAACACGGGGTGCCGAATTGTTCCGCAAGCGCGCTTAACGGCAGATTTTCAGCTGACAGCTCGCCGTTCTGGTATTGAAATGGGTTCATGGTGTCCTGAATCAGTAGTCGGCAATATCAGAGATTGGGCGGGGGGTAAGGGTGCAGGTCGTTGCAGCGGCCCTTTTTGGCCGCAAGCACTCAATCCGCCTGTCGTCAGGCTGATGATAATGATGAGCGCTGCTCTGTACACCTGTTGAGTCCCCCGTAGTCTGTGGTTTTGCCTGTTAAGTTGCGCGCGATTATAGCCGGTTATCCTCGGTGCGGCTAATCCAGCCTTAAAACATCAGGCTTTTTTGACGTCAATTAGCCATCTGGCTAGTCGCTGGATGCGCGCACTTGTGCCACAGTTCGGTCTTACCAAACAAACAACAACATAGGTATGCTTGCCCGACTACAATCATTAACAAGACGGCAAGGAGAATACGGATGCGGATTTTATTAATTGATGATCACGATCTGTTCCGTGAAGGACTAAAGTATTTGTTGCCGGTACTGGACAACAAAGTTCAGTACTCTGAGGCCCGAGACCTGGACAGTGCGCTGGCCTTGGACCCGGGTATCGGGTTTGATCTGGTGCTGCTGGATCTCTACATGCCGGGTGTGGATGGCATGCAAGCGCTGAATCGATGCCGTGAACACTTTGAAAGTGCCAGTCTGGTCGTGGTTTCTGGTGAAGAGGATGCGCGCGTCATCAGAGAGGCCATTGAACATGGCGCAGCAGGGTTTATTCCAAAGTCGTCATCACGTGATGTGCTGGTTAGCGCGTTGCAGGTGGTGCTGGGTGGGGGAACCTACTTGCCCAGCCATGCTCTAAAGCCTCTTAGCGCAGTCCGTCTGCCGCAAATTTCAGCCGGCTTGATGCCTGACAGTGCAATCTCTGACAGTGCAATCTCTGATAGTGCAATGCCTGATAGTGCAATGCCTGATAGTTCGGTGCAGGACAACGGACATAGCTTGTCACGCCGCCAGTTTGCGGTGCTGATGAGGGCAATCCAGGGCAAATCCAATAAAACCATCGCCAAAGAATTGGATATCTCAGACCATACCGTCAAGGCGCACCTGTCCATGGCGTATCGCAGTCTGGGGGTTCAAAACCGCACCGAGGCTGTGTATGCCGCCGCCAAACTGGGCTTTCAACCGGGCCAGGCTGTTCAGTTTAGTCAAAACCACTCCATTGAAGAGAACCAGTAGCCGTGAGCCACTGGTTGTCAGAACCAATAGAATCCTTGCTCGCCAGCCAGGGCTTCCCTTTTTCTGACAGTCAGGCGCAGCAACAGTTTGAAATTAAAACCGATGTGTTGATTGTGGGGTCTGGTTACGGCGCGGCGATGGCCGCGCTGGGCTTGCTGGAATCGCGCCAGGGCCCGACAAAACCCGCCGTGTGGGTGTTTGAGGCGGGTCGTGAGTATCTGCCGGATGATTTCCCTAAAACCATGTCGGAAATGCCAGGATATGTGGGTGTTAACGCGCTCAATCACTCGGCATTGTGGGATGTGCGCGTCGGAGAAGGGGCTGTCACCATCAGTGCACGTGGTCTGGGTGGCACCTCTCTGGTCAACGCCAATGTGGCGGCGCGTGTAGAGGCTGAAGTGTTAGCGCACTGGCCCGGCAATGCTGAGATTGACTGGCACAGTCGTCTGTCGCTGGTATATCGCAAAATCGAAAAGCTGTTGGGTGTGAACACTAACCCATTGATCGCAAGCAATGGCAGCTTCAGTGCCATGGCTGCCAGCGCGGCAGCACTCGGCAGCAAGGCGGACGCAGCACCTGTGTCGATCAATTTTAATGGGCCTTCAGCGCACAGCGCAGATCATCAGAAGTGCAACCACTGTGGCAATTGTGTGATTGGTTGTCACTCCGGTGCCAAAGGCTCCCTGAATATGAATGCCTGGCCATTGGCGCGGCAGTTGGGAGCGTCCTTGTTTACCGGTATCCGAGTCCGCAGTCTGCATCCCTTGGCGGATGGCAGCTGGTTAATTGAATGCGCGCCAACCGCCAACAGCGAGGAGTTGGTGCGCGTTCATGCAGGCACTGTTGTACTGGCAGCTGGCACCTTGGGCAGCACCGAGATTCTGAAGCGCTCAGCTGTACAACAGGGTTTGCGCCTGTCAGAAAAATTGGGTCAACAGTTCTCGCTAAATGGTGATGCATTGCTTGCAGCGACAGGGCAGCGTCACAAAGTGAGTGACCTGGCATCGATACCTGGCGAATCGCCCGCCAGTACGCAGCCTGGCCCCACCATCAGCGGTATCGCAGCCATTGCGCTTGAGCCTGGCGATTCGCTGGAGGCTTCTGCACCAGCATTCAAGCAGCGCTTCCGTTTAGAAGATGCCTTGGTGCCGTTTCCTTTGCGCCAGGTCTGGCAAGAAATGATTGTGTCGCAGACCTTACTCAGTCGCTTTGCCGATGGCAAGCTATCGGCCTGGCATACGCTGAACCCGACACATGATCCATTGGCCATTTCTAATGAACTGGCTGAACATTCCCAGACCCTGCTGGTGATGGGCCACGACAACGCCAGTGGCCAACTGCGCTGGCACAAGGATGAATTAAAACCTGACTGGCAACGCACAGCAGGGGATTACTTTGAGCGTTTGCATGCCACGCTGTTTAACAATCAAACCGATGTTTTTGATGGCGGACTGTTTTCGCCCAATTTAATTTCTCAGCCATTGCCGGCAGGTTTCGCTGGCATAGTAGAGGGGGCCGACGCGCTGCAAGGCACGCTGATATCTGTCCATCCATTAGGCGGTTGTTGTATGGCCGACTCTGTAAACAACGGCGTCGTGAACACCCGCGGTCAAGTGTTCATCAATGACAACAGCCACACCGATTCCCTTGCAGTGTATAAAAATCTGTATGTGCTGGATGGCTCAATCATACCGGGCGCACTTGGCACTAACCCGATGTTGACAATTGCCAGTGTCAGTTATGCCTTGGCAACAGAGATCTGTCTGCCGATGCTGTGCAAGCAGGCTGAAGCACTGGTCAGGCCTCAGCCCGACACCATGGATGCCAACAGCTTTCCGGCGCTGACCATGTTCAGAACGATACCGCCCGG
The DNA here is from genome assembly GCA_002422225.1 of Gammaproteobacteria bacterium UBA6173. Taxonomy (GTDB): domain Bacteria; phylum Pseudomonadota; class Gammaproteobacteria; order Pseudomonadales; family Pseudohongiellaceae; genus Pseudohongiella. Next base: position 22,893 of record DITX01000160.1, on the reverse strand, counting down.
CGTGCCTTGGTCCATTCCCAAATCTGATGCCCGTAAGGTTGAAGCGTGTTTTAACGAGCGCCTTGTGTGTCACGTGGATACCGGCAAACGCTCGGTTTTCCCCTGGAGTTCCTCTGCAGTGCCGAGGCTGGCAGATATACAGCGCCTGTTGCCGGATGTTTGCTTGCCACCTGATATTAAAGCGCTGGTGCTTGATGTCAGTGTTGCGTTTTCAGGAGAACAATCGCTTGACCAGTGGATCATGCATCCGCATCACGGACTGGCAGCCCGAGCAGTGTTTAGTGCAGATACCGAAGGTGGTGTGTTCACGACACCAGATGCCGATCTGGTGAAACTTGCTGAATTGAATGGTCAGGTATTTTTGGGTGTGGCAGATCAACCTACGCCGGGCGCGATCCGGCAAAACATTCGCCTGTGTGCTGCGGTACTCAGGTTTCTTCGCTACCGCAGTATGGACTTGCTGACCAAGCTCCCTGCCCGGTTGCAGGCGCTATTGCTGTCTGAACAAAGTTGGCGAAACCGCAAGGATGTGCTGACAAAACCTTCGGATATAACGCTGCGACAGCAGCTCAAAGACTTCCTGAGAATAGCGCGTCTGCAATCTCAGCCGCGCTATTTGCGTTATGGATTCAGTTCTGACCAAGGCCTGATGCTGACCGGCAAAAAAACGCTGGCCTACAGCATTGTGTTGCCCGATCTGCTGGCGGCATTGATGGTTTTGCCAGTGCAGGCACAGAACAGCCGTGGCGTTTCCCAAAAACTTAACTTTGAAATTGACGCTGTGCGCATCAGCAATGGCCCGTCGGCCTTACAGATTACCTCATCACCTGACACCCCCAGTTCGGTCATGGCTGCCGGCGGCGTAGCCATGTACTTCTTGCGTATGATCATGAATACACATTTCTGGTCATTTGCTGCCCCAGCCTACAAACAATTTGCACCGCGCAGTGATATTGAACGAGCGCCCAAGCAAGGGCGATTTGCTGCGCCACCTGTGTTTATCCACTATGGGCCGGGCGGAAAAAAACAAAGCCTAGCGCGCGAAAAGTATGAACAAAGCAACAGGCATGCGGGTAAACCGCAGCCGCTCAGCCGCCTTGTTCGTTACCAGCCATGCGATGGCAATTCAGGCAGTCGCCAAACATTGTTGTTGGTGCATGGTCTGGCGCATAGCAGTCGTGTGTTCTGGAC
>DITX01000160.1:0-21692 GCA_002422225.1 Gammaproteobacteria bacterium UBA6173 | reverse complement strand
AATCCTGAAGATCGATGGGATGACATTGCTTTGGTAGACGTGCCTTGGGCGGTCAAGACCATCTTTAATCAGGTCAACCAGTTATCCCCGCCCGGCGACGAGCGACACATTCATGTATTCTCACATTGTATTGGCGCAGGCGCTGTTGCCATGGCGGTGCTGGCGGGCAAGCTGGACTATGAACAACGCCTGCCCGACGGCTCCTTTGTGCGTCGCAGTATGCTGGCGTCCTTGGTACCGCATGCGGTCACACCCTGGTTGCACGCGTCCGCGGAGAACAGGGCGCGTGCGAATGTGTGGGCTTGGTTTAAAGAGTTCGAGCCCATTCAAACAATCGAACCCTTGCCGCATAAGGACCCGACGTTTCTTGAGACTGTTTATGATCGGCTTGCAGCCTTGGCGATGACCGCGGATGAGCGTAAACAATGGAGCAGCTTGCGTGGATTTGGTGATTGGCGAGGTCCCGGATTTGCGCAAAGTATCTACACGCGCTATACCATTTTCTGGGGGCGACAATGGTTCAACAAAAACCTTGCGCGAGCAACCCGTGAAGAATTTGCTGGCATGATTGGGCCGGTCCCCATTGGTGTCATGCAGCAGGTGTATTTCTCAATGACGCGTGGGTTGCTGTCAAATCACGAAGGCGCAAACGCCTACGTGCGCGAAACTGCATTTAATCAGCATTGGCAATTCCCAACGCTGTTTTTACATGGCAACCGGAACACAGTGTTTGATAAGGAATCTTCGCGCCAGTCTGCGGATCAGTTGACCCGCCTCAGACGATTCCGCGACACCGGCAATAACTGCACAGATGAGCTGGCGCCAGAAGATTATGCGGCGCATAAAGTCTGGATTGAAGTATTGAATGACTACGGCCATATGGACATGATTTTCAGCAAGCGCGCCAACCTAGAGGTGTATCCGCGCTTACATGAATTTTTTACGGCTGCGACACAAGGCGATCTTACTGGGTTTGCACAAAAGCGACTGTCCTCGTCGGCGGCGCGTGCGTGGTTCATGAACAATTGTCGTGCCAGTTCACCTAATCCTGTTCAGCATTGTGTGACATCCGCGCCGAGGACGGGGCCGATCATATCGTCACCGCAGCGCCAGTCCGACGGGCGGGTGTCCGTGCGGGTCTGGGTAGAAGCCGAAGACTTTCAGGTACACGCAGCCAGTGGCGTGCGAGTCGAGTCTGCTTCCGGCGAGGTGACAGTCAGCCATTTGCCGTATAAAAACGACGCTGGCGGTAACCTTGCTTTAAATCCGGTTACCTTCCAGTTTGACGAGTCTGCGTTGTGGCGCCATGAATTCTGGTTGCACGATGTTGGATTTCCGGGTTCTGCTGACGGGCGGTTCCGCTTTTTGTTGGACTACGGCAAACTCACAAAGGCTGACACTCATTTGCCTAGGCAAAGTGCAGTCGTTGACTGGTCAGATATGGCCTGGTTCCAGCGCGTGTGCGCAGGCGAATATCCCGTTGCGGGTGACAATCAGGCTGGCACACATCGCCCCTTGAGTATCTTGGCAGGTTCCTGTCTGTATCCGGGTTTGCCAATTGACAGGCAAGGCGCGTTTTCTGCGTTTGCTGGCATGCGTTCACATCTGACCGAAACTGCCGGTTCTGCCTTGCGTGGAGTAGATGGATTGATACTGCTCGGTGATCAAATCTATGCCGACGCCAGTGCTGATCTGTTTGATCCCAAGTCTCATTACGAGCGCTATCGCAACGCCTATCGATTGGCTTTCTCCCATCCCGATGTGGCCTATGTGTTTTCACATCTACCGACCTGGCTGGTACTGGATGACCATGAGTTCAGAGATAATTGGCGCGGTCCCTATGATGACACCATGATGTACGCTCGCAGAATGGCCGGGCTGTACCAAATGCACCAACATCCCCATTGGGACACACAGCTCGCGGATCTTTGGTACAACTTCCAGTGTGCCGGTTATCCAGCGTTTGTATTTGACACGCGCAGCGATAGCGAAGCCTCGGAAAACACCTCCTCTGGGTTGCTAAGCAGCAAGCAACTTGAAGCACTAGAGAAATGGTTGATCAAACAAAGCGGGAGCCCGGTGATCCTGCTGTGCAGTGGTTCGCCAATCGGCCCTGTGTCCAGATCGAAGATCGCGTATCCGGATCTATTGCGCCGCGAAGATGGTTTGCTGGCTTTTCCTGGTTTCCTGGCAAAAGTGTGTGCTTTGATTCTCCAACACACCCCCGATTCCCACGTAATATGGTTGACCGGCGACCCTCACCTGTCGTGTGTGGTTGAGCTGTGCGCAAGCAGTGATCAAGGCTCGGTGTCTATCACGCAGATCTGTTGCTCTGGTTTAAATGCGCCACTCCCGTTTATCAACGCGCAAGCTGCCGCTTATGATTGGGGTGCCTCGTTTGGGTTATTGCTGGAAGATGAGCAAAGTGCTATTCAGTGGAGCGGTCGGCAATATCTGTTGACGGATCACCCCAGACACTTTGTTCGGCTCGACATTGATCCAGATGATGGCATGCAATTGACGGTGCAAGCGTATGCTGCCGATGGTTCGATGTCAGGCCGAGCCTACCAAAGCGCGTTGGTCAAAACGAATCACTAAGTTGTAACAAGGAGTTTTTATTGTGAAGCTCTTGGAAAAAATCACCGGATTCTCGCGCTATGATCAAGTGCTGGATCCGCTGCTGTTAAGTCAAATTGTTGAGTCTCAGCGCATGCGGGTATTTCAGTCGGAGCGCGCGCTGATTCTGGTTGTTGTCAGCAGTCTGTTTTATCTCGGCGGGCTTTGGAACGAGGTTGACACTGGCCGACTGTCAGCCTGGCTTGGCATCATTGTAGTGCTGGCTGTCATCAGAGTGTTGATCTGCCGAAAGATTGATAAGCGCATTGCCCACAGCACAGTTCCCTTGTTGTATCGCAATGAACTGATGCTGTACTTCAGTTCACTGCTCAGCACGCTTGCTATTGGGTCGGGATACTGGTGGATTTGTTTGGGCGGTGACGAGCGCGTTGTTTTTGCAGTGGCGTTGCTGACGCTAATTTATGCGATTGGGACCACCATCAACTCATCTATTCAGAACCGCGGGTTTACCTGGTTATTAGTCAGCAATCTGGGGCAAGGTGTGGCTTTTCTGTTGTTGGCTATTGAGCCGGCCGATATTGAGGCCGGCGTTGCCATGCTGGCCATTACCATTTTGTTAACGGAGTTTGGCAAGCGAAGCGCAGAGGTGTTTAACGAATCTATTCGTATTCGAGAGGAGAATCGTGAACAAAACATCCGATTGGAAAAAGACAAACTGCTGGTGGAAAAGTCGTTAAACGTAGCCCGTCAGGCCAATGAGGAAAAAAATCGTTTTATGGCAGCTGCCAGTCATGATCTGCGTCAGCCTTTGCATGCGATGACATTGTTTTTGGGTAGTTTGCGACATACGGTCACCGATGTTTGTACCCAGGAACTGCTTGATAAAATTGATGAAACCAGCACAATTTTACACGAGCAATTTAATAGCCTTCTGGATTTGTCCAAGTTTGATGCCGGTGTTGTGACTGCGGATGAATCAAGGTTCCGCTTGGATTTGATGCTAAAAAACATCGCGGATGGTGCTGCGCAGGACGCGCAGCAAAAGAAGGTAGCCCTGCATTTGTACAGCATACCGGTTGTAGTGAAATCAGACATGTTGCTGATGGAACGTTTGCTGCGCAATCTTGTTAATAATGCCGTGCGCTACACTGACAAAGGTTCGGTCAGTATCCAGATGCGCCGTCAGCGCAATGGTCTGGTAATTTCGGTCATTGATACTGGTGTTGGAATCTCCATTGAAGACCAAGACAAGATTTTTCGTGATTACTATCAGGTCAGCAATAAGGCGCGTAGCAAAGGCAAAGGTTCCGGTCTGGGCTTGGCAATTGTTAAACGCATTGCGGCGCTTCTGGCATTAAAGATAACACTCAAATCTCAGGTGGGATCAGGTAGCATGTTTAATGTGCATGTGCCGCTGTCGGCTCTTGTTGATCTGCCGGAAATGGAGGAGATCAGTGATGATGAAATGGATACCGTTCAAATGGATTTTGCGGGTTTGAGAATTCTGATTGTGGATGATGATGCGTCCATTCTGGATGCGATGACGGGGCTGTTAAGGACTTGGGGATGCTCGGCCATCAGTGCATCGTCGCCAGAACAGGTGGATCGCTTGTTATCCTATGAAAGTGACTTTGATCTGGTCTTGATGGATGACATGTTGCATGACGATGTGATGGGGCTGGATATTGCGAAACAGCTGTCCGCAAAAATTCCTAAACAACACATCATCATGGCAACCGCCAATGCGGCAAGTGCGCGGCTTGCCGAGATCAAAGCTGCCGGGTTTGAGGTGCTGGTGAAGCCGGTGGATTATGAGGTGTTGCGAAGGGCAATTGTGAAGGCGGTTGTTGGTTAGTTTTTTTTGTTCGACAGTGGCGGTGGCGGCGGCAAGGCGGCAGTTCCTCAGGGCGGCGCTTCGCGCCTGATTGCCCTTCGAGGGAAAAACATGATAAGACTAGCCCATTCGGCTAATAGACAAATTCATCACTTGAGACATTTCTCAGTGCTATGACAGTAATCCACATACAGGCATGACGTTTTGTACTTTTTGCGTGGAGTTTGGATTTTTTCTATCGTAGTATCAGTGACTATGCTCTGCTGGGACCTAGGTTCTAAGGGAGCTTGGGCGAGACAATGACTTAACGTCATAGACTAACTGGGCTGCGGACTGAATAACGTGCAAACTCAATACGATAGCCCCGAAAAAATTGCATCGGCGATCAACGATGGTGATAGAGCCGCTGAGTCAGCGCTCATAGAACGTTACTATCGAGTTGTATTTTACGTTTTGAAGAAGCGCTTGCTGGATGATGAAAATGCCCGGGACCTGTGTCAGGAGACTTTTCGCATCACCATCGAGCGCCTCCGCAAGGAAGCACTGGCAGAGCCGGATAAGCTGGCTGCATTTCTGCACAGTATTGCGGGCAACCTGTGTATCGCAGAGGACCGCAAGTTGTCTCGACGACAGACCTATGCAGATAGCGACTATGTTGCACTGTTTGCGGATGAGGGCAGTGATCAGGTCGCTCAACTGGATCGCAAAAGAGCAGCAGTAGCAGTTAGGATCTTGTTGACCGAACTGGACAATGAACGCGACCAGAGAATATTGCATCTTTATTATATTGATGAGCTGGAGAAGAAAGATATCTGCGAGGAATTGGCCTTGAGTGATCGTCATTTCGACAAGGTGATCTCCAGAGCTCGCAGACGATTCAGGGAATTGATTGCTACCAGTGGGCGCGAGTATCTGATGGATTCAGCTCAGAGGGCGGCGCAATAATGTACGACAAAAATACAGGAATGGGTGATCAGATAGACAGGTACTTACGTCACCAACTCAGTGCCGCTGAACTTGATGACTTTGAAATCCGGATGATGGAGGATCCTGTTTTTTTTGATGCTGTGCAGCAAGCTGAATTGATGCACAGTTCCATAAAGGAGCAGGGGCTCCACGTCAGGCCCGGCACTAATATCAGTTACCTGCCCTTCCGGCTTTGGATAAAACAGCCTTTTTCGCTGGCGGCATCAATGATGCTGGGCATTGGTACACTGTTGTTTGCCAATTTTTACCTGATACAGCCCGGCACAGATGGATTTGACAATGGCTATGGAGTTACCTCAGTTGTCAATATCGGGCAAATGCGGAGTACGACCAGCGAGATAGTGTTGCCTGGCGGTATACATCTGTTGCAGGTTGACGTCGGTATCAGTCTTGTGGATACCCCATATCTGCTAAGTCTTAACCGTGAGGATGTCGGTCAGCAATACATATTTCAAGTGGTCCCGGATAGCAACGGTGTCATCAGGGTGATCACACCGGCAAATACGCAGGGTCGTTATGAACTGGTCGTACAGCGGCTGGATAATGAAGAACGCGTGGGAACCTACCATATCAGATTCGATTGAGGCAGTAGCTTAACGTAATGCAGGAACAAGGAACCCATCATGCAGCTTTTGCGCGGTCCTTATGAGAAAGGCCAATTTGGTACCCTGCCGGACGGCATCAAACTTTACACGCTGTTTAAAGAAGAGGTGACTTCAGCCACATTTGATGTCGCTGACTTACGCGCTTTGGGGAAGGCCATGATGCAACTCAGCAATCGTGGCAGCTCGGCATTGGCCGGTTACACCTACTTGGGTCAGTTTCTTGCGCATGACATGAGTCGACTGCGTATCGAGGGGCATAATCAAACGGTTAAACCATTCACCATGGATGTGATTCGCAGTGACGTCAGCGCTGTGCTCGATTTGAGTAGTGTGTATGATGGTGCTGGACCAGGTAGCAAAATGCGGGTGGAAAATTCAGCGCTAATGGCGATTGGCGCCGCGCAGAAAATTGATGGTTTGCTACTGTGTGGTTATGACCTGCCGCGTGACGAAGCCGGAAAGGCTTTTATAGGTGATGAACGCAATGACGAAAACCTGATCGTCGCGCAGTTACACGTGCAGTTTCTCCGGCTACATAATTTTTTTGTCGAAAAAATCGGCGCAGAGCAACCGCACCTTGATATCGACGCTCTTTTCCTGGCTGCCAAAGAGCAGGTTGTGTTGCATTACCAGGAAGTGATTCTCTACGATTTTTTATACGAAATTATTCATCCCTCCGTCTGGAAAGCCATCATTCTTGACGACAAAAGTATTCTCTGGAAACCGAAGCCTGATGATCCCGCCGTGTTGCCGATTGAGTATGCTGCCGCGGCCGGGCGGTTCGGTCACGCCATGATTCGCGATAAATATGACATCAACCGGCTTGAAGATCCGAATATTGATCAGCTGTTTCTTATGACATGGTCAGGTCGGTTTGGCGGCAATCTGAACCGGCTTCCCGCCGCAAGCCTGATTGACTGGTTGCTGTTTTTTGATTTTCCGTTGGTCACCAGAAGAGCCGATCCAAAACGCAACCCATCCTTGCGTATATCGCCTCGGGTTACGGTTGACCTGAGAAGTACCGATTTGCGGTCCGAGCCAGAAGAAACCAATCTGGCAACCCGTAACTTGCTCAGAGGAAGCCAGATGCGATTGGGCTCTGGTCAGACGGTGGCGGATTTTGTAATAAGACACTTTCATGGTGAACTGGCCGACTGCAACATTCCCATTCGACAGCTCACCATGGACGAACTCAATCTCAATAAGCCGGGTGATCAGCAGAATGCATTCAAGTGCAGCCCGGCGCTTTGCACCAATACGCCGCTGTGGTTCTATCTGTTGGCAGAGTCTTATGTAACTGAAACCTCTGAAGGTATTGGCAAGCTAGGTCCGCTGGGTAGCCTTATTGTGGCTGAATCCATCAAGGGGCTTCTGAAGCTTGATAAGTCCTCTCTTTTTTACCGTCAGCGTCGCCGCGCCGATATAGCACCTTCCAAAAAAATCAGATCAGAAACCGACCGCTGCTTCCTGCAGATGAGTGATCTTATTCTGGCAACCAATCCCGGATTACCTGACCCTACAATGTTGTAACCACTAGCACGACAATTTAATCTTTAACGAGGGTAATGACATGACAGATATAGACTTTTTGGCAAAACTGGTATCCACAGAATGGCGATCGAAAGGCGATAGTACTCTTAGAAACAAGGATTTTAATCCCTATCCATCCGGAGACTGGCAAGAGAAGCTGATTCTCGGTAACGAACAGTATTATCCTCCTGGCAATGTGCATATCAAGGTCAATCCTCTTGAGGTGCCACGTGGCAGGTATGCGATACCTCATAATGGGCATGAGGTCGAAGTCCCTGAAACTGTGTTAAAGACGTTCAGTTTGACAGTGACGGGAGACGAGTTTGCTGGAAAGGAATTGTTAAATGCAGCCCGCTTTATTGTGATGGGTGATCATGCAGTTTCCTCGCCGATGCCAATCAGCAGCTCCAAATCCGTTGTCATACATGTACGACTTTTCACCCTGCCCGGCGGGAAGTTGGCGATGGTTAATGAGTTAATCTGGTCGGTACAGTATGAAAACAACCAGACGAACAGTCAGGCGTTTTACGACATTCAGAAATGGTATTGCTGCGGCTATCCATGAAACGACATGTTTTAGGATTTATACTGCCGTGGCTGCTGATCTTCAGTAGTCAGGTGCTTGCTGTCTGCTCCGACAGTAGTGGCCTCCTGCGCGGCCACTACTCGTTAAGTGCACCCGCAGCCGGCAGTATGGTTTTGCGCATCCGGCAGTCGCAGGAAGATGTGATTGTGGATGTCCGCGATAAAACAACGCATCTGCGCTTCAGTCACCCCGGCGGTGCCGGTATTGACCACTTTGTGCTGCTTGATAATCCGGTTTCCTCTGAACCCTTAGATTTGTGTCTTTTCGCACGTTATGGCTATTCAACACCGGGACAATTCGAGGTAGAGGTCATTCCTCTGACAACATTTACGGCGGCGGAAATAGCACTGTTGCGTGATATGACTGATGCTGCGGTTTTATGGGCTGAAGACAATACAGCAGCAAGAGCGCAAGCACTGACTATCTACAGTGATCTGGTTGACCGCGCAGAATCCACACAGCTACAAACTACAGCCCTGTTATTTGAAGCTATGGCACTTATGCGCAGCACAGAATATACCTTGGCTCTGCAACGCTTCGAAAACTTTTTTTTATTAAATCCTGCTGACCCTGTCCTGCGCTACAAAACCTACTGGCAGCGCGGCGAAGCCTATCTGCGAACAAACCAGCCGGCGCTGGCTGAAGCTGATCTGCAAGATGCCATAGGCATAATCGAGACGGAGTTGCAGGGGAGTCTCGGCGAAGCTCGGCGAGATTTGGCCGAGATCCTGTTGCAGACAGCAGAAGCCTTTCTGGCACGTCGTGATGTGGCATCGGCAGCTGTTCAGATCATGCTGGCTTCAGAGATTGCCGGTAGCGAATACAGGTTGCTTGGCAAGCTCTATAATCTGATTGGCTATAAGCATATTACAGAAAGCCAATTACCGGACAAAACCTTGGCGCAACGCCGGCAATCGCTGAGCGAGTCAGTCGACGTTATGTTGACCGGTAGGTATCTTTCAGAAGCGGCGAACGATATGAAGACGCTTGCCTCTCTTGAGAATAATCTGGGTTTTGTTTACGACAGACTGGGGGAATACCGTCAGGCACTCACTCATTTCCGCCATATTCTAGAGGTTGTTGATCCGCAGGAAGATCTGCTTGTGTATCGATTCGCCTATGGCAATCTCGGGCGTATTTACCAGTACATTGCCGACTATCCGCGCTCGGAAAGTTACTATCGCCAAGCCATTAGTCTGGCGGAAAACTCAAGCGGGGCGATCTCTGCGTCCCGGTGCCCATTGGGTACAACATTACGCTTGAATGGCAACAGCCAAGCCGCATTGGCAGAGCATGAGTTATGCCTAAAACAAGCTGAGCAAACCGGCAATCTTGCAACAATGGTATTGGCGCGTTATGAAATGGGCGAGGACTATCTAGCCCTAGGCGACGAAATATCTGCGTGGCCTCATATACACTGGGCACAGGAGCAGAATCCGGAAACACTTTCTGATGCCATTCGTGTGCGTATTCTGCGGCGTTATGCTGATCTTTTACAGCGACGCGGCCAAGAGGACGAGGCCAATGCTGCAATATCCCAGGCGATAAGCCTGCATAGCGAGCAGGTTTCTCCGGTAGATCTGGTTGAAAATCATGCCATGGCTATGCACATAGCAATACAGCAGAGCGACACTGCCGAAGCAGAGAGGCAGGGTCTGCAGGCGATTGAATTGATAGAAAAAAAGTATGAGGAGCTGGAGTCAGAACGACAAGGCCCAGCCTGGGGCTCAAGAACTCATGATGTTTATGTGAGGCTTGCGGAAAAATATCTGCATGACTACTTTCTTGCAGGTGATGAGACCGCCGTTATTAAATCATTTAATGTAACCGAGCGTTCCAGGGCGGCGAGTTTGCGACAGCAGTTTTCCAGTCGTAATGCTGAGGTGGTCATCAATGACTCTGTCGCTCAGGCTGCCGGTCGGGCGCAGATCGACACAATCAGTCGAATAGCGAATGAACACGCCATTGTCGCAGAGCGCTCTGGTGATGTGATCAGCTTGCCCACGAACTACTATCATCATCAGGATGTTCTTTCCCTGTATCGCCTGCAAGGCCTGACCACTTTGCCACTTCCACCGGCAATGACGCTTGCTGATATTCAGGGCGGACTGCAGCCGCAGCAGGCAATTCTCTACTACCTGATGGCAGAAGAAGATAGTTATGTGTTTACTGTAACGTCTGACTCCCTGAGCGTCGATCGGCTGCCTGACAGTCAGGGGACAGCGTTGTTGATAGCCGAAGCGCGCGAGTTGCTGTCAGATGCTAGCGCATCACCCTACCAGGTGCTCGCACAACTGTCTGAACGACTGCTGGCACCGGTGGCAGCGCTCGAGGATAAGCAGGAGTTGCTGATAGTGTCACATGGCTCCCTTCATGCACTACCATTCTCAGCATTACCCATACCAGGCAGCACTGGATATGAGCCGTTGGTCTCACGATTCTCGTTGCAGCTTGTCCCTTCAATGACTGCATATCTTATGGATAAGCCGCTCAACCAGAGGTCCGGTACCGCGAATATTGCCGTGTTCGCCGATCCGGTCTTTGATGAGAGCCAATTGACGCAGCAACTGGCAGCGCTCGATGCTTCGCTATCGCCAATCTCGCGTAGCTGGACCGCTAGTCTGCAGCGTCTGCCCAATACGGCTATTGAAGCGCAGAATCTCGCTGGATTGTTTTCTGAGGAGCGCAGCATTCTGTTGACGGGTGCACAAGCATCCCGAGCTAATCTGGCTCGCGAGGATGTTCGCAATGCCAGCATTCTGCATATCGCAACACACGGTTATTTTAATGCTGCCAACGATGACAATGTGGGCTTGGGGTTTTCGGTGATTGATGAGGATGGCAACCCTGATAGTGGTTTTGTCACATTGCCAGAGCTTTTTTCCTATCACTTTAACAACGAGTTGGTGGTGATTAGTGGTTGCGATACGACCATGGGTAGACCGCTTGCGGGAGAGGGCATGATGGGGCTCTCGCGCGGTTTTATCGCACAGGGTGCCCGACATGTTGTTTCAACACTGTGGCCGGTGTCGGATCGGGCCTCGGCAGACTTCATGGCGATTTTCTACCGGGAGTTGTTAGACCTGAGTAATGTAGCCCAGGCATTGCAGGCTGCTCAGGAAGAAATGCAGCAAAATCCAAGCTATCGCAACCCTTTCTACTGGGCGGCATATGTTTTGACCTCGGTAAGCCCTGATCAGACCATGCAATTCCCCGGTGCTCTGTAAAGTTCCGGAAATTTCTGAATTTCGGCATCAACCCCTGAGACGTATACCCCTGTCGCGACAGTGACCTTCCAAGCCGAGAAATAACTCAGCTCGGTGGTCATTTGTCAAAAATCGAAAACAGGGACTCTTGTCATGGGAAAAGTAAATCACACTCAGTCTGCGCCAATCTTTAGAAACAAGGCCAGGAAAGGTGTCTGGACCAATATAAGAGGTTGCCACTTTCTTGCGGCGATCGCGTCCTGTTTGTTGGTAGCGCAGCTGTTCTTGATTCCCGCCGCGCAAGCCGCCGAAGCCGCTGCCGCCGCTAACGCAGCCACAGCCGCCGCTGTCGCAGATGCACAGAGTAAGCTTGCTGCAGCTAATGCCGCGGACACAGCCGTTTCCATCGCACAGGCTGCTTATACTGCTGCCAAAGCAACGGCGGCACTGACTGATGCTACAGCCTTGGCCGCCGCTTCAACCAGTGCCGCTGCGGCTGCCGCGACTGCTGTGAGCGCAAAAGCTGCTGCTGATACTGCTGTTGCAGCTGCAACAGCCAACCTTGCTGCTGCTGTGGCATCTGGCATTTCTGAAAATATAAACCTTGCAAACACGCAGAAAGCCATGGCTGAAGTGAATGCCGCAGCCGCAGCCGCGAATGTAACAACAACGGCTGCTGCTGCAGCAACTGCTGCTGATGCTGCCGCTGCTGCAACTGCTGCTGACCTTGCTGCGGCAACTGCGGCAACGGACCTGTCTCATGCCATTACTGCATCCTTTGCTGCTTCGGCTGCTGCAAAAGCTGCGGCTGCTACTGCACTCACTGCAGCTAACGCTGCCGTCACTGCATCTGCTGCAAGCGAGCTGACCACTGACGACGAAACTGCTGCCGCTTTACTGGCTGCTGCGGCTACTGCATCTACCTCTGCTGCCGGTACTGGCTCGATCGCTTCGGCATTGTCTCAGCACGACACTTTGATCGCGCTATATAACGCCACTGGTGGTGCTTATTGGACAAATAAGTCTGGCTGGCTGGGTGATGCGGGCACTGAGTGCAGTTGGTATGGCGTGCAGTGTAACGGCCAGGGGCATGTTACAAGTCTCGATTTGCAAGAAAATAACCTCAGCGGCACCCTGCCGGAGTCTATTGGGCAATTAAGCAATCTGCATAATCTGTATCTGTCCCGCAACGAGATTGGGGGAAATATCCCAGCTACATTGGGACAACTGAGTCTGTTAAACGGATTAGGTCTCTTTAACAACAATTTTACCGGCACAATACCGGTTGAATTGGGTCAGCTCTCGAACCTGACATACATGGATCTTGGCGGAAACCAGCTTACGGGCTCAATCCCTGCGTCCTTTGGCAACCTCAGTAATTTGTCGTCGCTATATCTTTACAACAACATGCTTTCAGGCACCATTCCCAGCGAGGTGGGTCAACTTGGCAGTCTGACTATCCTCATTCTCAGTGACAATCAGCTCACTGGCTGGGTGCCGCAATCGGTACTGGATATGAATCTGACCGAGCTGAGCCTTTGGAATAATCCGCTCTATGTCAGTCCTCAGGAGCGCGCCGCGCTGGTCGCTCTCTACAACACTGCAGGCGGAGCCAACTGGACCAACAACACGGGTTGGCTGGGTGATGCGGGCACTGAGTGCAACTGGTTTGGTGTGGTTTGCCACAGTGACAGCCAAGGTGGCAACGTTACCGCCGTGCGACTTGACAACAATAATCTGGTCGGTACCCTGCCTGTGGCCCTGAAGGATTTGGTCCGCTTGGGTGACATGAGTTTGGGTGGGAACAAATTGACTGGTTCAATTCCTGCTGAATATGGCCAATTGGTTAATTTGGTGCATATGGGCCTATGGAGCAATCAGTTGTCTGGAGGTATCCCTGTATCACTGAGTAATCTCACCAATCTGCAATGGCTGTCTTTGGGTGGTAATCAGCTCTCCGGCGATATTCCGCCGGAACTTGGCAGCATGAGCGGACTGCGGGGGATGTTCCTCGACCACAACCAACTTACCGGTACGATTCCAGCGATTTTGGGAAACCTGACTAAACTGCAGATTTTAGCGTTGAACAACAATCAGCTCTCCGGCGATATTCCGCCGGAACTTGGCAGCATGAGCGGACTGCGGGGGATGTTCCTCGACCACAACCAACTGACAGGCACGATTCCCGGTACGTTGGGCAATCTGAGCAATCTGGAACAGCTGAAGCTAGACCACAATCTGCTGACTGAGTCGATTCCTGCAATGCTAGGTAACATGCCCAAGTTGCAGATTTTACATCTGAACAACAACCTGTTCACCGGCGCCGTGCCAAGTAGCATTATCACCAACAACAATCTGGATCTGAACCTGTGGGCAAACATGGGTCTGGACATGGATTTTGGTGATGCAGGGGCTTGTGAGGAGCGTGCAACTCTTACTCTCGATGGTCCTGCTGTAAGCGGCAACCTGACGCCTTTCGAGGATTGTTTTAACGAAAACCGTATGGAAATGGTGGACTTTCTATCCCTTCAGCTGCAATCCACAACTGTTGTCCAGCTAAATGTCAATTCAACACATTACTGGTCGCGTATTGGTGTAAGAGATCAGCATGGTGGACTGATCATGTCTGATCTTTTCACCAACAATGATCTGACTGTCGAATTGATGCTGCCAGCGGGAACCTATGTCCCGTTCACAACCGGTGGCACTTACAACCACCCATATAATGTCAATATTCCAGCGACTGGCCCTTACAACATCAGTGCGTTGAGCGTTAATGAGCCACAGGTGGGTTGCCCACAAGATAGACCAACTGCGGTGGTAAAAGGCGTATTGGTTGAAGCCACACTAACCGCAGACGATTGCATCACCGGCGGTACACCAAACCTGCCTCATGATAGTTACACCATCTATCTTGAGCAAGGCGAGAGCATAAGCGTAGCGTTGACTACGCAGTTTCCGGCCACCATGAGCTACATGGTGAATGGCAGGTTTTCTCAGGGCATAAGCGCAGCAGCAGGCGCTGCAAATGGTTTTACATTCACTGCTAACGATGCCGGTACCTATCGTTTCTTCTTGTTACCATCAACCAGCACACCGGATCTAATGGGTGACTACACACTTCACTTTATGGATCCAGTTTTGTCCCTCGACCCTGCGACTTGTCAGAATATTCCGGAGATTAATCTTGGAGATGAGGTCGACAATGGCAATCTGAACGCTGCATCTGACTGTCTCCAACAAAACCGTTTGATGGATAAGTATCTGCTATCTCTTGATGAACCCACTGCGTTCAGGGTCACGATGACTTCCGATGCATTTGGTCCTTTGACAGGTTTCTATGCGGCGGGTGATACCAGTAGATGGCTTGGCGCTCGCTCCAGCGCAACCAACACGGTAGTTGCTGAATATTTCCTGCCAGCTGGTGACTACTGGCTGTTCGCTTCCTCTGCGGTAATCAATGGAATTAACCCTCCTGCCGGCAACTATACGTTCAGTCTGAGTGCCGCTTTAGTGGAGCCCAACGCAAACTGCGTGGGATTTGCCTTCACCGTGCCAGGCACGATTATTTCCGGTTCAATCAGTGAGGACGATTGCGTAGATACCTTAGCTGCGGATGCTGCGAACGTGACTCGTTATATCGACAGTAATGTCTTGTCCCTGACAGCCAACCAAACTGTCTATGCCACTATCGAAGCAGACTTTGACTATTGGCTTTCATGGTTCAGCAACGGCGTGTATCGTGAGCTTCATGAAGGTGAAGCAAACCAACGTTTCACTATGACTATCAATAGAGCCAATGCGGAATCACATTCCATTTCCGTTCTGGGGGCGGGCCATCAGGTAACCGGAAACTACACAATCAGCTTCAGTCATGAGCCGCCAGCAGCTCCTTCCCAGCGCTCAATACTGATGGAGCTTTATGCAGCTACCAACGGAGACAACTGGACTAACAACACGGGTTGGATGGGTGATGCGGGCACTGAGTGCAACTGGTTTGGCATCAGCTGTGAGAACGATCAGATTGTGCATATCTCTCTCAGAGAGAACAACCTGACGGGGACCTTGCCGGCGGAACTGGGCAATCTGATTAGCTTGCGCTCGTTGGACTTGGGTGGCAACAAACTGACGGGCACCATACCTGCGGCACTGGGTAGCCTGAGCAACCTGACCGGCCTGTGGCTATGGGGTAATCAGCTTGAGGGCAATATCCCGACGCAGCTGGGCGGGTTGATTGAACTGCGGTATTTGTCCTTGGGTGGAAATAACCTGAGCGGCGCTATTCCTGGGGAAATTGGAGCCCTGGTTAATCTGGTTTCCCTGCATCTTGGATTTAATGACCTGATGGGTCAGGTGCCGTCTTCTCTCGGCAATCTAATCAATCTGGTTGAGCTGGACTTGCCCAATAACCGGCTCACCGGTCAGATACCCGCTGAGCTGGGCAATCTGGCAGCAGCCACTACGATTAATCTTCGCAATAATCTGCTCAGCGGTGATGTGCCGCAGTCGGTGCTGGATCTGGGCACTGTTAATCTGTGGGCTAACGTTGCGCTGAACATTGCCAAAGGTAACCCCGCAGCCTGTGTGGCCGATGCCCAAAACCCATTGGCGCTTAACGGCACTGTGCAAGGCACACTGACGCCGTTTACGGATTGTTATGTTGAAGACGCCAACGCGATGGTTGATTTTTACCAGATCGATCTGAGCGAGGCTACCGACACCACACAGTTGCAGATACAGGCGAGCGCCGAGTTCTTTGGTCCTCATATCGGTATTCTCGGTGGCACCATGGGTGCTGAGGGTTTTGAAGACCGTGATGTGATGCAGGTGCAGTCCGGCCCCTCGCCCTTTACGGTCGAGGTTGCGCTGGCCCCGGGTAGATACACGCTGTACATGCATGGCGGTACGTACAACCACGACAAAAATGTCAATGTGCCAGCAACCGGCTCATACAGCCTAAACCTCAGTACTATCAACGAGCTGCAGGTGGCTTGTCCGATGGCAGGTGAGCACCCGCAGTTTAACCGCAGCTGGGTTACCAAAGGCACGGAGGTCAACGCGGCGCTGAGCACTGATGACTGTTTGGATACCTTTAATGATCCAGACCGCCTATTTGACAGCTACGCGATTTACCTGGAGCAGGGCGAGTCCGTGNNTGGTTACGCTGGAGTCAGAGATCGCTACGCAGCTGCTCAGTTTTAACAGCAATGCGTTTATATCCGCCTCCAACGGCAATGCGAATACCAAACACGGTGTCACAGTTACAGCGCAGACCAGTGGCTGGCACCGCTTCGCGCCTTTCACCACTAACAATAACCCGACCGAAACCGGCGCCTACACCATCCGCTTTATGGAGCCGCCGGTGTTTGGTGTGCCGTCAGCCTGTACCACGGGCATCCCCTCAATCGCCTTGGGTGGCCAGGTAAACGGCGCGCTGGATAACAGCACTGACTGCTTTGCCTCTGGTCGACTGCGTGATCTGTACGCACTGAACATCAGCGAGCCGACGCTGTTCAGGGCGGATGTTCAAACCGATGGTTTTACGCCGATGATAGGTATCACCCCAGTCGGAAACGCTGCTCTACTGCTAGGTAGTCGGTTAGGTACCAATGATGCAACACAGCTCGAAATGTACCTTGCCCCAGGCGATTACTGGCTACTTGCGAGTAGTCGTTTCACTGCGCTAGACAAAGCTATTGAGGGCAACTACACACTGAACCTCGGCTCGGCGCTGCCGCTGACCCAAGTGCAAACCGGTGGCTGTGTCGCTGGAGATACTCGTATTGTAATTGCGGGTTCAACCACGATCCAAGGTGCTATCACAGAAGGAGATTGTACGGACACAACAGACTTTGGTAATCAGACCAATAACCCGGGGCGCGATGGTTATCAGTTGGTAATCCCTGCGGGTACAGCGCCTTTGCAAGTGAGCCTGATTGGTGATTTCAACACCCGATTGAGTATATTCCGCAGTGGTGTGTTTGTCGGCGCAACTATGGGCGTAGCCAGTCAGTCCAGCTCCCAGACATTGACCGAAGCTGGTTCTTACCAGATCAACGTGCTGGGGCAGCAAGGCCCCAACAATGGTGGCACTGCCGATCGGGGTAATTACACACTGAGTCTCACACCGGTGCTTGGCAGTGAAGTGGCATGCACCAACGTTCAGGCGATTAGTCTGGGAGAGAGCGTCAACGGTTCATTAAATCGCTCCAGTGACTGCTTCCGGGATGGGCGCTTGAGTGATCGGTACTTGTTGAATCTGACCGAGACTACGCTGTTCCGTGTCTCCCAGATCGATAATGGTTTTGCGCCGTTCACGGGGATTTACGCAGCAGGTAATGACAATTTGTTGCTAGGCAGTCGGGTAAATCCTGGCAATGTCTTCACTGAGTATCTATTACCGGCTGGTCAGTACTGGGTATTTGCCAGCAGCTCGCAAGCCGATGGACTGGCGCCACCGGCTGGCAATTACACGCTGGAAGTCAGTGCGGCATTAGACTTGAATCAGGTGCAGACGAACCCTCAGTTTGGTCCGACTCGACTGCTACCACAGGGAGCTGTGCAGGGGGCATTAGCTGACACGGATGCCTTGGAGCCACTCATTCAGGATGGTATGGCCCGTTATTTGGATGGCTACAGTTTTGTAGTGCCTGCGGGACAGACAGTGACCGCTACGGTGCAGGCGGGATATCCGTTGCAGTTTGCCAAATGGCAGGGCAGCAGTTTCTCAAACCTTACACTCGTGGAGTCCCTTCCTGGCGCAGCGAATGAGCTCATCAGTTATCAAATGAGCGGTCCAGCCAACTATATCCTGTATGTGATCGGTAATCAGGATGAGGTCACAGGGCCTTATTCGCTGAACTTCAGTGCTGAGGAACCTGGTCCTGTAAACAGGGCTCCGTCAGGTGCGGACCAGATTTTTGAGATCCCTCTCGGCAGCAGATATACATTCAATGTTGATGGTTTCGGATTCAGCGATAACAACGATGACCCGCAGAATTTGCTGCTTGATGTCACAATTCTCTCAATTCCTGGGGCAGGAAAGTTGCTGCTGGATGAGCACGAGTTGACGACGGCAACAGTAATTTCCGCAGCAGATATTTCTAAATTGGTGTTTGATCCTGTTAATCCTGTAGTGGGCTCTAACTTTGCAAGTTTCACCTTTGTTGTCAGAGACGATGGTGGCGTACAGAACGGGGGAGTGGATACAGATCCGACACCCAATACTGTCACATTTAATATTATCAGTGCAGAGAATCAACCGGCCGTCTTTGGTGGTGTAAGTACCGGCAGTATTGCGGAAGATAGTGGTATTGATGCTGTCACTGGCCAGATCACTGTGACTGATGTAGATAACCAACCAGTGGTTGTGGCGCAGTCCAATGTTGCTGGTCTGTACGGTATCTTCGGCATCAACCCAGAAGGTGTCTGGACATACAGTGTCAATAATGCTGCCTTGCAGGTACTAAACTCTGATGTATCTGTAATAGATAGTTTTTCATTCAGTTCTATTGATGGGACAACAGGCACAATTGTAATTACCTTGATTGGCGTTAACGATTCACCTGCAGTGCAAATTATCATCAATAATTCCGAGATCGATGATACGGATGCTGCTGTTGGCGAAATTGTTTCTCTCTCGGCTGTTGCTAGTGACATCGACGGTACAATTGTCGCTGCGGAGTGGCTGGTTGATGGCGAGTTAGTCGCAAGCGGTTTCGACGCACAACTGTTCTTACCAGACGGAGCTACGGAGGTCAGTTTCCGCGCCACGGACAACTCGGGCTCACTGAGCATTACTAGTGTTTTGATCACTGTCAGGGCTGCAAACTTACCACCGATTGTGAGCATTGTTGGTGGTGATCGCAGCGTTCCGGACAGCAATGGCCTTGCTGGTGAGACTGTCAGTTTGACTGCTACAGCAACCGATGCCGATGGCAGCATTTCTACTACCGAGTGGCTTGTTGATGGATCGGTAGTTGCGACAGGCAGCAACGCGCAGCTAACTCTTGCGGATGGCACAACAGTAGTCAGCTTCCGCGCCACGGATAACACCGGGGCTAGCAGCACAAGCTCTGTCATCCTAACCGTAGGTTCACCGGTCCTGCCGGTCGTCAGCATTGAGGGCGGAAGCCGCACCGTAGTTGATAGCGACAACTTGCCGGGGGAGCCAGTCAGTCTGATTGCGACAGCAACAGATGCTAATGGCAATATTCAGTCTTCCGAATGGTTGCTAAATGAAGTTGTGGTGGCGAGTGGACTTGAAGCAACACTCGACTTACCAGATGGTGTCAGTATGGTCGGATTCAGGGCGACAGATAATGATGGATTCAGTTCATCAACAGAAATCACTGTCACTGTGGTCTCTCCAATGCCAAATGTTGCGCCTACCGTGCTGATCACGAGTACTGTCGGCACAGTGATTGACACTGACGGCAAGCCAGGTGAGTTGGTACAACTATTGTCAACGTCTGAAGACAGTGACGGCACCGTTGCGCTGACTCAGTGGCTTGTTGGCGGTAGTGTGGTAGCCAGCGGCCCCTCAGCATCGCTTGTTCTACCAGACGGTGAGTCCGAAGTCACTGTTCGTGTTACCGACAACCTAGGTGCCAGCGCAAGTGCAAGCACAACAGTCACCGTGCTGGCCGCACAAGCACCTGTGGTCAGTATCGTGGGTGGAGCATTGACAGTTGCGGATAGTAACAATCTACCAGGAGAGCTTGTCTCTTTATTTGCGAATGCCTCTGACAGTGATGGCGCCATTGTTGGCGCGCGCTGGACCGCCAATGGAACAGTTGTTGCGGAAGGCCTGGTTGCTGACGTGCTATTGCCTGATGGTGTGAACTCGCTGGTATTTGAGGCGACTGATAGCCAGGGACTCACAAGCACAGCAAGCATTTCTGTCACTGTGCAAGCACCGTTGCCACCACCTACCCAAGAAGATGTGCAACAAGCAACAGCTCAGTTGAATGGTTCTACTTCGCAGGTTCAACAAGCATTGCAGCAAACCTCGGGTGGAAGTGTGTCCAGCGAGATTGTGGCTCAGGCTCGTGAGATGACCCAGCAGGCAGCGTCTTCAGCGGAAAGTCTCATTCGTGGAGTCAGTTCAGGTATGTTAGATACCAGCACCGCATTGGGTGCGCTATCAGGTGCAAGCTCTGCTGTCAGTGTCTCGAGTCAGGTGGGTCAAGCAACCACAGACACCGAGTCTCAACGGCAGCTGGCAATAGAAACCACGTCTATCGTCAGTAACAGTGCAGCAGTGCTGGATGCGCTGGCGAGTTCAGCCTCCAGCAGCGGAACGGTTTTAACCCCGGACGAACAGAATCTGGTCAAACAATCGTCTAGTGCTCTGATGCAAACAGCAGGCAGCTTGTCCTCTTCTGTACAGAACGCCGATGAACTGGCGGCGCTGGCCCAGACTACCAACCGTATTATTGAGGCAAACAGCCGGTTGGGTATTGCAGCCGGCGCAGACACGGTCAACCAGATTCGTGAAGTAAGTACACAGATCTCTACTGTGGCGGTCAAGCAAGCCTTGCAGGCATCGGGCAATGACCTGAGCTTATCTGACGACGACATCAAGCAGTTGTTAACGCAGAATGATCAACTGCTCGAGACCGTATTCCAGGCGACACTGACGGTTCCGCCTGCTGTCCTTGTCAGTCAGCAGCAAGCTTCGCAGGCAGTGAATAACGCTGCGGCTGACGAGGGCGTCGAGTTGGATCCAGATGCTGCAGAACGTCTGGCAGCAACAACGCGTGAAAACGTAGTGCGTCCAGATGATGTGATAGTCGATGGCGTCAGTGTGATGGACTTGATTCTGAATCTGTTCCGCACACCGACAACTGCAACGTTGGTTGACGCTTCCGGCAGGATCGCCAACATCGTGGCACTTGAAGCCAATGATGCCAATATCATTGTGAATCAAGCTACAGGAGCTGTAACAATAATTCTGACTGGCGAAACATATGCTGGCGTTATAGTCGCAGTTCGATCTGTGCCTGCCACCGTACCGGAAGGCATTCGAATCCGTGCTGATGGCAGAGGCATGATTGTCAGCGATGGCATAGCGATCGAACTGGCACCTGCTCCGCTGGATTTGCTGCGGTTTGCGGCCGCTGTTGAGCGTGAAGGATACAAATTCAGCATGCGCAATAATGCCTCAATCTCACTTGATCTTGGCAATGGCGAACGATTCTCTGGCGCTTTTGCTTATGACAACCTGACTGGCATCAACACCGCCAACTGTGGCGCAGTGAGTTTTGTAGAGCCAATAGACCATGTAAACAGCGCAGCTTATGCATTTGGTGTGAAGTGTGCCAATGGCGTTGTACAGACAGTGCAACCGTTTATAGAGAATGCTG
>DITX01000007.1 GCA_002422225.1 Gammaproteobacteria bacterium UBA6173 | reverse complement strand
GGCAGGAATTCGTGCAAAGGCGGATCCAGCAGTCGGATGGTAACCGGACGGCCAGCCATCGCTTTGAACAGGCCTACGAAGTCTTTTTTCTGCATGGGCAGCAGTTTCTTGAGTGCTTCGCGGCGCTGAACGCCGTCTACCGCGAGAATCATCTGGCGCATGTCGTCAATACGGCTGCCTTCAAAAAACATGTGCTCGGTGCGGCACAGGCCTATGCCTTCAGCGCCATACGCCACGGCAGTCTGCGCCATAGCGGGGGTGTCGGCATTGGTGCGAATGCGCAGTTTGCGATATTTGTCTGACCAATCCATGACAGTTTGGAACAGCTGGTAGGTGTAACTGTCTTCAGGCTTCATGTGGCCCTCAAGAACACGTTTGACCTCAGAGTCAGCGCTTTCGATCAGGTCTTTGTACACCACGCCGGTTGTGCCGTTAATAGAGATGTAGTCGCCTTCGCGCAACACGTGGCCGTTGGCGGTGAGCGTTTTACGTTCGTAGTTGATGGTGATATCACCGGCACCACAAATGCAGACTTTTCCAAGTTGACGTGCCACCAGTGCCGCGTGCGAGGACACGCCACCGCGTGTGGTCAGGATGCCTTGCGAGTGCAGCATACCTTTCAGGTCATCCGGAGAGGTTTCCGAGCGACAAAGAATGACTTTGTTGCCCTTACGTGCTTCGATTTCTGCCTGCGCCGCTGTAAACGCGATACGTCCTGTTGCTGCGCCAGGTCCGGCGGGCAAGCCTCGGCAAATTACGGCTGCTTCTTTCTGGGCTTTGGTGTCGAATACGGGTACCAGCAGGGTATCTACGGACTCTGCAGGGATCTTGAGCAAGGCAGTTTTCTGGTCAATCAGTTTTTCTTTATTCATTTCCACCGCAATGCGTATCGCAGCCAGGCCGGTGCGCTTGCCATTACGGGTCTGCAGAATAAAAAGTCGACCATTTTCGATGGTGAACTCAAAGTCTTGCATGTCTTTAAAGTGTTTTTCGAGGCGATTGCGCACTTTTTCGAGGTCTGCAAAATTTCTGGGCAGCTCTTTTTCCATCGCGGCAATCGGTTTGGGTGTGCGCACACCCGCCACCACATCTTCACCTTGCGCGTTAGTCAGGTACTCGCCGTAGAATACTTTTTCGCCGCTGGCCGGGTCGCGTGTGAAGGCGACACCGGTGCCGCTGTCATCACCCGCATTACCAAACACCATGGATTGAATATTAACAGCGGTGCCCCAGTCAGCTGGGATGCCGTATTGCTGGCGATAAAGAATGGCGCGGTCATTTTTCCAAGAGCCAAACACTGCGCCGACTGCGCCCCAGAGTTGCTGATACACATCTTGCGGGAACTGTTTGCCGGTTGTTTTGTTGATCAACAGTTTGTAGCGATTGACCAGTTCGCGCAGTTCGTCGGCAGTCAATTCGTTGTCCAGTTCTTTGCCAAGGGTGTGCTTCATCTCATCAAGCAAGGCGTGAAAGGGGTCTTCAGACTCCTCGTCAGCGGCTTGCACGCCCATCACTACATCGCCATACATCTGAATAAAACGACGATAACAATCCCATGCAAAGCGGGGGTTACCAGAGATGTTTGCTAGGCCTTCAACCGTCTTGTCGTTCAGACCTAGGTTAAGAATGGTATCCATCATGCCTGGCATCGAGTCGCGTGCCCCGGAGCGCACAGAGACCAGAAGCGGGTTTTCGCCGCTACCAAACTGGCGTCCCATTTGCTCTTCGATCAGGTTCATTGCCCGCTCGACGTCTTTGGGTAATGACTTGGGATAAGTGCGCTCATGGTCATAGAAATATGTGCAAACTTCGGTGCTTACGGTAAAT
Source organism: Gammaproteobacteria bacterium UBA6173 (assembly GCA_002422225.1). Lineage (GTDB taxonomy): Bacteria > Pseudomonadota > Gammaproteobacteria > Pseudomonadales > Pseudohongiellaceae > Pseudohongiella. Next base: position 5,769 of record DITX01000007.1, on the reverse strand, counting down.
CCGGGTGGAACAGGCAGGCCAATGGCTGCCATTTCTGCCAGATTGGCACCTTTGCCGCCCAGTAAGGCGCGCATGGTAGCGTTGCCATCAGTCTGGCGGCCAAAGTTGTAAACATACTTGGCGGATTTTTGAGTTGTGGCTTTGCTGGTATCAGATTTCTGTTTCATAGTTCCCGGGTTCTTGATCAGCTTTTGGGCGCGCAAGAATACTCCAAATGCAGCCAATCAGTCGATATCTGACCGCAAAAGAGTGCTTTTGTAGTAATACTACATATTGGAGCTTGGGCTGGTGTGATTAAACGTTCCGGCTTGCAAAAAGTGTATGACCTGCTTGATCACTGCATCACGCTGCATGATAAAGGTGTGGGTGTAAGGCATTTCTATGAAGTCCTGCATGCCTTCAATTTTGGTGCTTTCAACCGTGACTTTGCCATCATCGCGGTCGGGCAGTGCCAGGGAGAATATCGGGCTGATTGATCGATTTCCGGCGATCACACCCAATTCAAAGCTGACAGGCGGCAGGTTGGCTGGAATGCTTTCTGGTCCGGAGGTGCCAAGTTGGGAAGCGGGCTCGCCAGTGAATAGTTCAAACCCGGGGACGCCTCCAAACACATCGATAATCTGGCTGCCATGATTGGGAGGCGCCAGCATGACAACCCGTCCAAGTTCCTCTAGGGTGTTGTCCTTAAAGAAGTAGCGTACGAGTATCCCGCCCAGAGAGTGTGTCGCAAAATGTATGCGCTCAGCTTCTTGTTTCAGGCAAGCGGTGATTCCTTCATTGACGGCCAGATTGGCCAGTTCCTGAATATTGTAGTCACGCGAGTCGTAGTGCACGTTGCTGACGCGGTAACCTTCTTCGGTCAATATTCTCGCCATTTTCTGCATGGAAAAGTCGGTGCGACTGAGGCCGTGCAGCAGCACAACACACTCCTTTTCAAGGTTTGTGTGTTGACTTGACGCAGCTGGCCACGCGTTCGATAGCAAAAATGGGCAGACCAGGCACGCTAAAATCGTTCGCAACGGCGCCCTGTGCCGCACGGGCGCAGTAGCAATGAAACAGATGGCTGCAATGACGCGTCTGATGGTATCCATTTGCTCTCATCATTACTGTCGGGTTGATTTAGGTCAAGCTGCTTGCGCCAGAGGGGTGTGACAATCGCAGTCATTCCCTATGATTTGGCCATGTTGTCGCTAACACTCTGTCACCGGTAGTTTACAAGTGGTGGTGGCAGTGGGGTATGCGTGAGAAGGTCTCGCAACTAATTGCCAGTATTACAATTTCATAGGGTTCATGTTACTCTTCGTCGGCGGTATACGTCTAATTGAAGCGACACACTTTGTTGCAAAAATGAGCGAACAATCGTTGTACTAGCTCTGAAACTTCAGATACGATCCTCGTCAATGCAGATAAACAAGTATTTGATGCAGACAGAAGACAGTACGGCGGTAGTTGCTGTCGGGGGTAGTCCCGGATAGACTTTGAGCCGCTTAACCCTGCGGGAGGAATTCCAATATGAAAAAGACCAGTATGACAGCTATGCTCGCTCTGGCAGCTGCAGTTAGTTTTCAGGCTAATGCGGCAACCGGCGTAGACCCACTGACCCAGATCAAACCAGTAGATACCGAGTGGTTCTACAACGGTGCTGAGCCAGATTTTGTTGTAGAAGTACCTAGCTTTACTGTTCCAGCAACCGGCGTAATCGATTACATCGACTCCGTAATTCCTTTGGAATTCGGTGAAGACCGATGGGTTAAAGCCGTTCAGTTCATTCCAGGCGACAAGCGTGTTCTGCACCACCTGCTGAGCTATGTAGTTGCTGATGGCCAGAACGCCGCAGACGGCATGATCGACGAGACTGTGAATGACAATCGTCGTGAGTTCTTGGAAGGCTACGCGCCAGGTAAAGAGTACGCAACAGAGTTTCCCGAGAACACTGGTGTGTTTATGCCAGACGGTTCTGCACTGCGTATGAGCGTCCACTACACCTCCTTCGGTCAGGAAACGACCGATAATACTCGTGTAGGTCTGTGGTTTGCGGACAAAGACGCTGAGCCAGAGTACGAGTTCCGTACTTACTCAGTCTCTACCCCAATGAACCAGATCAAGATCCCAGCTGGCGCAATGGAGTATGCATCCAGCGCAACTCACGTGTTTGAAAACGACATTACTCTGTACGGCTTCCGTGCACACATGCACTACCGTGGCAAGTCCATGGCGGCGCGCGTGATTTATCCGGATAACACTGTTGAAGAAATCATCAACGTGGCTGATTACAACTTTGCATGGCAGCCAACTTACCGTATGGCTGAGCCAATGGTTCTGCCAGCAGGTTCACGCGTTGTTGTTGAAGGTCTGTTTGACAATTCACAGTACAACGTAGGTAACCCAGATCCGAACGTAGACGCTATCGGCGGCCTGCAGAGCTGGGAAGAAATGTTCATCGGTTACTTCTCTTACACTGACAGCAAGTAAGTTGTAAGAAAGTGATTGTTTGAGCAGCAAAATTAAGAGGGGCTGCTTCCTGACGGAGCGGCCCCTTTTATTTGCTGGTTGTAAATGGTGATTTAATTTGATACAGGTATGACGCGCGATTTAAGCATCCATTGTCATAAGTTTGCGCCAGATTAAAAATTTGTTAAGTCCAATACAGTAAACTTGCTCTCGCAAGGTCTTACTGTGAACCACTAACCAAAACAATAATATGTCGCAGAGCATGATCTCCTCCGGAATCATGGTCCTGCAGAATTATCCAGAGAGAGAGAAAGAGGGTTTGTTCATCATGAAAAAAATCAGCTTGCTGGCGATGTTTACCTTAGCCGCTGCATTCAGTGTAAGTGCCCAGGCCGCCGACCGCGTCGGTGATTTTACGCTGATCGATAACACTGGAAAAGCTCACCAGTTGAGCAAATATGCCTATAACAAAGCATTGGTTATTGTTTCCCAGGCAACTGGCTGTACAACCAACCGGGAAAACATTGCTCGCTACAAACAGCTCCGTACCAACTGGGATCACCGTGGTGTGAGCTTTGTTATGCTCAACTCTGATGTCCGTGATGATCGCGCTGGCATACGTGCTGAAGAAGCAGTATGGCAGTATGATTTCCCGATTATGGACGATGAAACACAATTAGTGGCTGAGTCATTAGGAATCACCTATGCCGGTCAAGTTGTTGTTGTGGATCCTGTGCGAATGAATGTGCTTTACCGTGGCCCGCTGCCCGTACAACCTGCGAATGAGCCACTTGGTCAAGTGTTGACCGCTATTGTTGCTGACGGCGCGGATAGTCGCCAGATGGAAACGGTAGTCGTTGAAGCAGAAGTAGGCTCTGGCTGCGAACTGTCGTTCCCAGCTCGTGACACAAATCTCGCTGATGTGCCTGACTACGAGACGGTGATTGCACCAATCCTGATTGAGCGTTGTGTTGGGTGTCACGTTGAAGGCGGTATCGGTCCTTTCGCGATGAACAGCCACATGATGATTCAAGGCTGGAGCCCGATGATCCGTGAGGTAATCATGACCGGTCGTATGCCTCCTATGCAAATTGATCCGACTGTGCGTGAGTGGACCAATTCAGGGAACCTCCCTGTAGATGAGCGTCAGAAGCTGATCCATTGGATCAACGCTGGTTCTCCACGTAATTGATGAGAATGCTTGGTTTGTGCTTGGTTCGAGCATAAACTAGGTCAGTAACTCAGTATCAAAAAGGCCGCCCTTGAATTCACAGGTGGCCTTTTTGCTTTTAAGTGGCAAATTCTTGTGTCAAGTCAAAGATACATTTTGTTGCAAATCTTATAATTAGCCAGTTGTGTCGACGCCAAGGCTGGTTTACGCTCCTTATTAATGCAATATGAGTAGTGTGCAGAATACAAACCGCAAGCTGAATTCGCGGCAAGTATCTTGCTCGAATCGCTTATTCCCGTAAGAGGAGCATTAATAATGAAAAAAACAAGTTTGACTGCTGCACTTGCTTTGGTTGCTGCCTGGGGTGTTCAGGCCCAGGCTGGGGTAGATCCGCTTACGCAGATTCAACCACCACAAAGCGAGTGGACTTACAACGGCTCGGCGCCTGACCATATCGTAGAAGTTCCCGCATTTACTGTCCCCGCCACTGGGGTAATTGACTACATCAACTCTGTGATTCCGTTGGAATTTGAAGAAGAAAGATGGGTCAAGGCAGTGCAGTTTATCCCAGGTGATAAACGCGTCTTGCACCATTTGCTGTCCTATGTTGTTGCAGATGACGGCGGCAATGAGGGCACCATCAATGAGGAAGATAACGACCCACGACGTGAATTCCTTGAAGGTTATGCCCCAGGCAAAGAGTATGCAACCGAGTTTCCGACCAATACGGGCATCAAAGTTCCAACTGGATCTGCGCTTAGAATGAGCGTCCATTACACCTCCTTTGGCCAGGAAACAATGGACAACACCCGTGTTGGCCTTTGGTTCCACGATCCGGAAGCAGCGCCAGAGCTGGAGTATCATACGTATTCCGTCTCTGCCAATGGTGCTGGCAATCTGCAGATTCCTGCAGGTGCCATGAATCATGAAATGGCAGCGACCCACGTGTTTGATGATGCGATTGTGCTGCACGGCTTCCGAGCCCACATGCACTATCGCGGTAAGTCAATGAGTGCGCGGGTTATTTACCCTGATAACTCAGTTGAAGACATCATTAACGTGGCGGACTATAACTTTGCCTGGCAACCAACGTACCGTATGGCAGAGCCAATGACATTGCCGGCTGGCTCACGCGTTGTTGTGGAAGGTTTGTTTGATAACTCTCAATACAATCCCGGTAACCCGGATCCGACAGTAATGGCTGTTGGCGGACCACAGAGCTGGGAAGAGATGTTTATCGGCTACTTCTCGTACACTAAAGTACCAGAATAAACGTCAATTACTGAATGCTCAGTATTAACTGAGAGTTCAGTGGCAAAAACTAAAAAACCGCCCCTAAAAAGGCGGTTTTTTCTATTTAAACAGCGGCGAAATTGAGTTAGGTCAAATTTATGATTTTCGGATGGAGTGACACTGTTGTCACGGGCAATTCTTCTGACTATCAAGTGACAGACAATAGGAGCTGACTAAATGAAAAAAACCTTATTAACGGCAGCAGTGTTTATGGCCTCCGGTTGGGCTGCTAGTGCGAGTGCCGGTGTAGATCCGCTAACGCTCATTCAACCGCCTACCAGCGAGTGGGTGTATGACGGTTCAGAACCTGACTATGTTGTAGAAGTTCCGTCATTTACGGTACCGGCAACCGGCGTAATTGACTATATTGATTCGGTTGTGCCGCTCGAGTTTGGTGAGGAGAAGTGGGTCAAGGCTGTGCAGTTTATCCCTGGCGACAAGCGTGTGCTTCACCACTTGTTGTCTTACGTGGTAGCCGAAGATGCCAATCATGAAGGTATGCTCAACGAAGAAGATAACGATCCGCGTCGCGAATTCCTCGAAGGTTATGCACCCGGTAAAGAGTATGCAACCGAGTTTCCGACCAATACAGGCATCAAGGTTCCTGAAGGTTCTGCGCTGCGTATGAGCATCCATTACACCTCGTTTGGCCAAGAAGCAACCGACAGCACCCGAGTGGGGCTGTGGTTCTATGACAAGCAGGAAGAACCAGAATTGGAGTTTCATACTTATTCTGTGGCAGCAAATGGCCCGCAGAATCTGCAGATTCCAGCGGGCGCCATGAACCATGAAATGGCAGCGACCCATACCTTTGACCAAGACATTGTGCTGCACGGCTTCCGTTCACACATGCA
>DITX01000161.1 GCA_002422225.1 Gammaproteobacteria bacterium UBA6173 | reverse complement strand
GCACCCAATCTCACACGCGCGGTGTCCGCAATTCTGACACCTGACGGGACAACGTAATTAACCATTTTCGGAAATTTATCAACGGACATCACATCGAGCATTTCACCTTTGCTGCGCGCCTGCAGTTGTCTGGCAGCAAGATCTTCCACAGCTATCGCGCCCTGATTGGTCCATGCAATGTTTCTGAGTATGCCAAAAGCACCCTGCAGATTCAGTGAATGGGGCTTACACAGTCGGTGAGAGAGCAGGTGCAGCTTGAGATACACTTCAGCAACACTTGAAGGAGCACTGTTTTCCGCGAGAAACATCGCAACAACCGTTGCCTGCGTTGTTCTTAATGTATCGCGTAGCAAATTACTTATCGCAATGGATTTGTCCTCTGCAATGCTCGAACACTGGTCTGACGACAACTTTATTGCAGAATTGCCTGCTTGGTATCCGCAACGCGCGCTCAAGGCAAGAGCCGTCTCTGGCGCAGGCTTGACGACTGGCTCAGGAAAATAGACTTCAATTATTTTGCCTTGTGAATCCAGTGTCGCCAGACCCAGTCCAAAACTGTGGAAATTGCTGCTATTCATACTTGAATCCTTGTTTATCCGTTCTTTTTAAAATCATTGCATACAGTCAGTGTCAGGACTGCTGACTTATCAGTGTCAGGCTTCCAGTTCCAGCTGCAAAGCCTTTTGCAGTTTTTCGATGGCAAGTGGATCACAAACAGGTTGATCATTGGCATCTGCAATAAAAAACAAATCCTCAACGCGCTCGCCAAGCGTGGCAATGCGGGCATTCAGCAATTGTATTTCCTGCTCTGCGAACACCTTTCCAATGGCGGCAAGAATGCCCGGTTTATCGATGCAGTTGACCTCCAGTGTTGACCACGGCTGACCGTCTTTGTTGATCACGGCGGTTTCAACTTGCTGACCAAAATGCTGAAGTTTTCGGGAACGTCGTTTTCTGGAAACCCGCAGATGCGCTGATGGCTCGGCCAGATACTCACAGAGCAGCTTTTTTATCTGGCTGACGCGTTGAGGATTATCGCCAATCGCCGTGCCATCCATTTCCAGCACAGAGTAGGTGTTCATACAAAAGTTTTTGCTGGAAGTAAAAATTCGTGCATCCTGAATGTTCAGTCCCAGTTGCTCCATGGCTGCTGCGCTGCTCGCAAACAGATGGCGTCGATTGACGGTATAAATAAAAATGTGAGTAGCGCCGTCAGCCAGAGAGTCTGCCGTATCCTGTACCAGAATCAGTGTCTCTTCTGCACCATGTTGCTGCTTGTGCCGGGCTATCGACTCTGTATGCCATACAATATTAGCGGCAGATTCACGCACAAAATATTCATCATCGGTATTTTCCCAGATGCTTTGAATCTCGGCGTCCGACAAACCTTTATCACGTAATTTCAGTAAGGCGCTTTCTTGTTTGTCCTTGATCCGATCCTGTCGATCAATCGGATTTTCGAGGCCTCTGCGCAGTGCCTTTTTGGTACTCAAATACAATTGTCGCAGCAAAGACGCGCGCCAGGCATTCCACAAAGTAGGATTGGTTGCATTGATATCAGCAACCGTCAGCGCGTATAAATAATCCAGATGCAGCTTGTCACCAACCTGCACGGCAAAGTCTTGAATGACTTCAGGATCCGAAATATCTTTACGTTGCGCTGTCATCGACATCAACAGATGTTTTCCAATCAGCCAGCACACCAGTTTTGTATCCCACGCACTCAGGTGATGGCGCTGGCAAAACGCGGTCGCATCTTCCATACCCAGTGTTGAGTGATCCCCCCCGCGACCTTTAGCAATATCGTGGTACAGGCCAGCGATATAAAGCAGCTCAACTTTGGGCAATTTTGTGATGATATGTGCTGCGATGGGATAAAGATCTTTTGCCTCCGGCAAACGGTAGCGTCGCATATTCTCAACCACCTGCAAGGTATGCGCATCGACTGTGTAAATATGAAACAGGTCATGCTGCATCTTGCCGGTTATGGCGCCAAACTCAGGCAAGTAGCGCCCCAGAATGCCATAACGGGCCATACGTCGGAGCTGAGAAGTCAGGTCATTGGCAGAGCGCAGCAACTCCATAAACAGCGTGGTATTCCTGATATCCACCCGGAATTTGTTATCAATGAGTGTGCGATATTCATGGATCAATCGAATCGTTGCTGCACGCACACCTTTAATTTCCGGGTTTTGCGCCATCAACACAAAAACCTCCATCAACGCAAATGGAAAGCGTTTAAAAATGCCGCTGTCTGTGACCTCAATATAATTGTTGCGAATCTGGAAGCGGTTGTTGATGCGAGTGATCTCTACCTTTTCGCCCGCTCTGAGAATCGCTTCATCAAAGTGTTGCAGCAGCACGTCGTTTAAGGCCCGCAGGGTCGCAACCGCGCGGTAATACTCTTGCATCAATTTTTCAACAGCAAGACTCTTGTTATCATCCTGAAAACCAAACATCGCGGCCAGATCGCGCTGCTTGTCAAACAACAAGCGATCTTCTTTGCGACCCGCGAGCAAATGCAAACCATAACGCAGCTTCCATAACAATTGTTCGCCCTTATAAAGCTGCTCATATTCAGAAGGTAACAAAAATCCCAGTGCAACAAGATCTGCCAGGTTATCGGCGTCATAATGGCGCTTGGCGATCCAGCCAATAGTCTGGATATCACGCAGACCGCCCGGAGAGGTTTTTACATTGGGTTCTAGTGCATAATCAATGTCGTAATATTTATTGTGCCGCGCAATCTGCTCATCGCGTTTGGCGGTAAAAAACTCTCGCGCAGGCCAGACACTGGCATCCTGTGTTAACGCAATCATTTCCAGGCGCAAGGATTCCAGGTTGGCAGCAGGACCCACAATCGTCCTGGATTCCATCAGACTGGTCGCCACGGTGATGTCTTTCACAGCCTCTTCGCGACACTGCACTATGGTGCGCACACTCTGACCTATTTCGAGGTTGATATCCCACAGAAAGGTAAAAAATTTGCTTAAAGCTTCCCGGTTTATTGCGGACTGGTCACCCCGCATCAATAACAACAGATCGATATCTGAATGCGGGTGCAATTCTCCGCGCCCATATCCACCCACTGCCAATAAACTCAGATGTTCACTGTTTTTCCAGTCAAACAAACGCCAGGCACGACGCAGTAATTCATCCATAAACCATGCCCGCCCACAGACCAGGCTGCTGATTTCAGCGCCTGCGCGATAACGTCGATCCAACTCCTGTTGGGTCTGCGCTAACACGTCCTTAAACAAGGTAACCGTGGGCATACCCGAGCCTAGTTTCTGATCAAAGGCCAAGGTATCAAACAGTGTGTGATCCGCCCATCCCGGATGACTGACATGAATATCCGGGTTATCTGATACGGCAATCGATAAATCAACACTCATCGTGCACACCCTCGACGTCTATCGCTCGTCCACATCGAACGACGGGCATAAATAGATTTGTAAGCTAAAAGCAGGAGATCAGGACAGTTCGGTTTTTAAGCAGTGGACAATTACTTAAACAACTCTTCTTCTTTGCGACGTGTCAGCACTTCGCAGCCCGTGGCGGTAACCGCCAGTGTATGCTCCCACTGCGCGGATAGACGTCGATCCCGTGTAGTGACTGTCCAGCCATCTGTTTTGGATAACTTGGTATGCCTTTCACCTAGATTGATCATGGGTTCAATGGTGAAGGTCATTCCCTCAAGCACCAGCGTGCCAGTGTCAGGTTTACCATAATGTAATACCTGAGGGTCTTCGTGGAAAATACGTCCTATACCGTGCCCACAATACTCTCTGACCACTGAATAATTGTTAGCCTCGGCATGGATCTGGATAATATGGCCTATATCGCCAAGACGGATTCCGGGTTTCACAATGTTAATGGCTTTATACAGGCATTCCTGAGTGACCTTGATCAGTCGTTTTGCATGGGGCGCAACATCACCCAGCATAAACATCTTGCTGGTATCGCCGTGAAAACCATCTTTTATCACGGTAATGTCAATATTAAGAATATCACCACTTTTCAAGATCTTGCTGTCGCTGGGGATACCGTGGCAAACCACATGGTTCAGCGACGTACAAATTGACTTGGGAAACCCATTGTAGTTGAGCGGGGCCGGGATCGCGTTTTGTACGTTGACAATATAATCGTGACAGATCCGGTCTAATTCACCGGTGCTGACACCCACTTGAACAAAGGGTTCAATCATTTCGAGTACTTCGGCAGCCAGACGACCAGCAACGCGCATTTTCTCGATATCTTCCGGAGTTTTTATGCTTACAGACATCAATCAGCTCTCTATATCAGGGACTGCAGGTATTGTAGGTCTTTCATCAAGCAAGGGGAACCCGCCATCGAAGCCTCTTCAAGTGTTACACTGCGCGCCCGCAATTTCTTCATCGCTGTGCTCTTCTGGAAATAGATATGTCAGACACTGATTTTTCACAACTGCAATTACATCCCGCACTGCTGCAGAACCTCGCGGCACTCGGTTTTACCCAGATGACACCGGTTCAACAACTCAGTCTGCCAGCCGTATTGGCAGGGCGCGACGTGATGGCTCAGGGGAAAACAGGCTCTGGCAAGACTGCCGCATTTGGTCTTGGCATTCTGCAAAAACTGGACGCTACATTGTTCAAGCCACAAGCTTTGATTTTGTGCCCTACACGCGAACTGGCTGATCAGGTTGCTGACGAAATACGCCGTCTGGCCAGACTAATGCCCAATGTCAAAGTGTTAAGCCTGTGTGGGGGCCGCCCAATTGCAGTGCAGGCCGATTCTTTAAGCCACGGCGCGCACATCATCGTTGGCACGCCTGGACGTATTGAGGACCACTTACAACGCAAATCCTTGGAACTGGCCAACATCAATTGTCTGGTTCTGGATGAAGCGGATCGTATGCTTGATATGGGTTTTTTGCCGTCTGTTGAAAATGTCCTGGCGGAATTGACTATCCAGAAGTCAGCACAACCAGCCACAGCGGGCAGACCACAAATCCTGTTTTTCAGTGCAACCTACTCACCTGAGATCCGCTACTTATCAGACAAAATATTACTGGAACCGGTTTACGCACAGCTTCAAGAGGCTGAATCTGCTCCGGATATTGATGAACTGACTTATCTGACTGGCGACGACGAATCAAGACTCGATGCTTTAAAGCGTATTTTGCTGCATTTTAAACCCGACAATGCCTTGGTTTTCTGTACAACGCGCAACGACGTTGATGAGGTATGTCAGCGACTGTCACGCACGGGGTTTTCCGTGCTGGCATTACATGGTGAGATGGACCAGCGAGAGCGCGACCAAGCATTTATCCGCTTTGGCAATGGTAGCGCGCGCGTGCTGGTAGCCACCGATGTTGCCGCCCGCGGTCTAGACATAATCGGCCTCGATCTGGTGGTCAACTATCATGAAGCGCGCGATCGCGAAACCCACACCCATCGGATAGGGCGCACAGGACGTGCCGGCGCAAAGGGCAGGGCATGCACATTCACTTCGTTCGACAAAGGCACTGGCCAAATCTTATCCGCGCTGCCACCCGCATCAGTATTGAAACAAACTCCACCGCCGGCAAGTATGGCGACATTGATCATTGATGGCGGCAAACGTGACAAAATCCGTCCCACCGACGTGTTAGGTGCCTTAACAGGTACCGGTGAACTGGATAGATCTGATGTAGGGAATATACGTATTACCCATCAGGCCGCTTATGTGGCAATTAATCGACAAAAAGCAGAACTGGGAAAACAGATACTGAGCAAAGGCAAAATTAAAGGTAAAACTGCACGTGTTCGCTCTCTATGAACGCTTGCATGCTCAGCAAGACAAGAATCTCTTAAATCACGGACTACAATGAGGATAACCTATGGATGCAAACAAGCTGTTTGAGCAATTTCTGGGCTCTGGCCGCCAAAACCCGCTGCAGGGCGTGACGGAGCAGAATAACGCATTCAACAGCAGCCCTCTGGGCGGCATGATGGGCGGTGGCTTTGGCAAAGGCGCGGCGCTGGGTGGTGTGTTAGGACTGCTGGTTGGCAGCAAAAAGATGCGTAAAATGGCCGGCGGTGTCATCGGTTATGGTGGCGCAGCGGCTGCCGGCGCGTTGGCTTTTAAGGCTTACCAGAACTGGCAACAAGGCAAACAAGTGCAAGCCGCACCCATCGCCACCGTGAATGATATGCAGCACGTCGCCCCGCGCTTTCTGCCGCCTCCGGCCAATACCGCCTCAGGCCAGAATTTTTCACTGACCTTGATTACCGCCATGATCTACGCCGCTAAAGCAGACGGCCATATCGATAATAAAGAGCAGACTGCGATTTTTGAGCAAGTTGAAAAGATGTCACTGGATGCCGAAAGCAAGGCGTTTGTTTTTGATGCCTTACGCAAACCTGTCGATGTAGACGCTCTGGTTTCCTCGGTTCAGGGTATCGAGCAGGCTTCCGAAGTTTACCTGGTCTCACGCCTGGCGATTGATATCGACCACCCGGCAGAGCGGGCTTACATCGAGGTACTTGCACACCGTCTGAATCTCCCGGCAGAGCTGACGGCTCACCTCGATCACCAGATCGTCGACGCCTGACTCTCACCTCGTTCGCGGATACGCCATTCAACGTAGTTTCACCAGAGACTACGTATGACTATTGGCTATTTTGCTCACCCACAGGCTTCATTCCAGCGCATACCTGATTTTTATGCACCAAAATAGAGCGTCAGGTTTTAGGCAGGTTTTGGGTATGAAGGTTATCTTACTGATATTACTAATATTTCGTATGTTGGCACAGGTATTGCTCCCTAGAAAGTAAGTCCGGGCGAATTGCAAACACGATTCGGACCCAACAAGAAAGAACTTACTATCAAGCACTAAACAGTGAATCAGGAGTGAACACTATGCAGGTAATCAACGTTGCAGCGAAAAGCAAACTGGCCGTACTCGGTGGCACAGCCCTCATGGCAGCAGCAAGCATCTTCGCAGCAAAACCGGCTCACGCTGAAGTGGAAATTGCCGGCAACGTCGGTGTGGTATCAGGCTACGTATTCCGTGGCATTACCAACACACCGGAGAACGATGGCGCAGCAGTTCAGGCAGGATTCGATCTGACCAGCACAGAAAGCGGCTGGTACTCTGGCTGGTGGGCATCAAACCTGAGCTACGGAACTCCTGATCTCAGCACCACCGTTGAAAACAACTTCTACGCAGGTTATTCAGGCGAAAGCGGCGGCCTGTCATATGACTTCGGTGCACTGTACTACTGGTACATGGATGACAGCGGTGCAAGCGTAATAGAACCCTACCTCGGTCTGAGCTTTGGTGGCCTGGATTTTGGCATGAAGTACATGGCAGAAGACGCTACCTGGTCCAACCAAGGGGACATGTTCTTCTCACTCGGCACCAGCTTTGATTTGGGTGAAGGTTTTGGCCTGGGCGTGACAGCAAGCTACGCAAGCTACGAAGACAAGGGTAAATTTATCGCAGCAACAGCAGAAAGTGGTGCGTTCCGAAGCTTGGACATCACGCTGAGCAAAGGCATTGCTGAGTTGCCCGCAGAATTCTTTTCAACCTACATTATTGGCGGAAAAGACCGTAACGGCATCGATCAGGAAGACAAACTAGTGTTTGGTTTCAGCTACTCGTTCTGATCTGACGTGATTTAACGCAGGAAAAACTCTTGGATCTGCTCGCGTTTTGCCAAGGCATCGGCGATGCCCAGATCCATGAGTGCCTCGCAATACTCCTTCTCAAACATCAGTAGACTGGCAATCGAGCTGGAATTGGTGTCTTTAATAAACAGCCGGATAGACTTTGGCAGGGTTTGGTAATAATCCTCAGCAATCCGGTTGAGGTCAAGACTCGGCGTAATTTCCAACAGTTCTATCAGCCTAACGTCCAGCGCGGCCTGAGTTGAACATAAGGGAATCAGGGCGTTGTATCGCCTCAGTACCGCCATGTCACTTTCCAGCGTATCCACGAATGCACTGTTTAACACGTGTCCAACTATCTGTGACAAGGAAGGTTGGGTCACCTGATCACCCTTTGCCGGCCGACGTGTGCTGCTGCCACTGACACCAATCGCCAATATCTTGTTTGCTCCCATATGAATAGCAGGGCTCAGGGGAGCCAATTGCCTGATAGCACCATCTCCAAAAAACTCTCGATTGATTTTCACCGATGGAAATAGCGTTGGGATTGCAGACGAGGCCAGCAAGTGCCGATGTCGTAGTTCGGTACGAATGCCCACCCGATGCGATCGCTGCCAGTTTTCAACTGGCTTGCTGCTTTGAAAAAATGAAACAGATTCACCACTAGTATAGCCGGATGCCGTCACAACCAAGCTGTCCAGATAGCCGGAATTCATGTTTTCGTTAATTCTCTCCAGTCGCAAAATCTCATGCAACAAGCTTTCCAAAGGACTGTTATCAAGTAATGAGGTTGGTGTTCGCGCTTTGCGATTGGCAAGAACAGAAAACACCCAGTTTGAGGCACTGCTAACCAAGCCCGCTGAATCAAGCCGGTAAATTTTGTCACTGCTGATATTTCGCCAGACATACTCCAGCATCTTAACGCCCGTACGCATTTTTTGCGCATGTGTCGCCAGCCCTACCGCATTCATCGCGCCTGCAGAGGTGCCGGAAATAATCGGAAATGGGTTACAGATATCTTTTGGCAACACACTGGCGATGCCGCGCAAGGCACCCACCTGATAAGCTGCTCTGGCACCACCACCCGATAACACCAGTGCTATTTCAGGTTTGATATTTGTTGTATCTTTGCTGTTCATCGATGTACCTGAAGAAATTT
>DITX01000101.1 GCA_002422225.1 Gammaproteobacteria bacterium UBA6173 | reverse complement strand
GGACGTTGTTAACCGCATCAAACAACGCAAAACCGGCTATGTGGCAGGTCATCAGGATGTCCCGGTTGATGAAATCATCATCAATACAACCATCGTGGCCTACGACGAGCCCGCAAAAGAAGAGTGATTGACCAACCCAGGAAGATTATGCCGATAACAAACAATAACAACAAAACTCTGTTTATCTCAGACCTGCATATCGACTCAGCCAAAAGCCCCATCATGCAAAGCTTGATGAACCTACTGGAACAACGGGCGCAAGGGGCTGCTGCGCTGTATATTCTGGGCGACTTGTTTGAAGCCTGGGTCGGGGACGATGACATCAATGATGCTGGAGACAAGGTTGCAGCCGCGCTGCATAAACTCAGTCTCCAGGGCACCCGCATCTTTTTGATGCACGGCAACCGGGATTTTTTGTTGGGTGAAGACTATGCGTCACGCTGCGGAGGTTCATTGTTACAGGAACCTTCGATCATCAACTGTTTTGGTCAATCAGTGTTGCTGTTGCACGGCGACAGCCTGTGCACTCGCGATACAGCCTATATTAACTATCGCAAACAGGTAAGAGAGCCTGGTTGGCAACAAGCGTTTCTGGCGCGGCCACTACTTGAGCGGCACATGGTTGCTCAACAGCTACGCCAGCAAAGCATGGCCGAGAATAGCCATAAAGCCTCTGACATCATGGATGTCACACATCAGGAAGTGTTAAATCTGCTGGAAAATCAGAACGTCAACCTGATGATTCATGGACATACACATCGCCCAGGCATCCATACCATTCGACTGCAAAACCCGATAAACGATAAACTTGAGGCAGTGCGAATTGTGCTGGGCAGCTGGGATCAAAAGGCTTGGGTGCTGGAGTTTAGCGCTGAGGGATACGACCTCAAGCATTTCCCCCATCCGACTCATTAATGCCTGTTTCGGTATCGATGGGGCGTAGCATCTCCGGAAAATACCGGCTCAGGTGTGCTTCGCTCAACACCAATAACTGTTTATCGACATCTTCAGCGAGCTCCGGCAAAGACAAATGTTGCCACAGCGGACGCACGTCAACCCCAAAACCAACCAGGTCGGTCAGCACCCGGTGACGTTTTTTTAACAGATTATGTAACCAGATGGCTGGCGGCAAATCCTCGTTAAAAGGCACGGCCAGACGTTTCAGACCAGATGCCAGATCGCTGCGCGAGCGGATAATAAAGCGCTCCTCCATCAATGGCTCGACCAGGCGCGACAACCGGGACAGTACAGCGGCCTTTTCAATATCGCTGTACAGATTCCACTCAATCACTTCCGATGCAAAGCGTTTGCAGCCCCTGCAGATACTGTCGCCCACAGAGGTCGTCGAGCAAATTCCGATGCAGGGTGTTTTGATACTGACCAGCTTCATCATAAAAATCCAAATTATGCGTGTCCGGCCCTTGGCATTTGGCCGTCGAACTGGAAATTTTTGGCATTCTACACTAGAATCGGAACCCATTTTTCACCGCACGTCTTAATGCATTTCGTTTTGATTCACTATTTCTTCTGAAGGGGATTACTGTGTTAGAAGCCTATCGTAAACACGTGGCCGAACGGGCTGAACTCGGCATCGTTGCCAAACCTCTGGATGCCGCTCAGGTGGCTGAATTGATTGAGCTGCTCAAAAATCCACCTGCAGGTGAAGAACAAACCATTGTTGACCTGATCACCAACCGCGTACCTGCCGGTGTGGATGAAGCTGCATATGTCAAAGCAGGATTCCTGTCTGCGGTTGCCAAGGGCGAAGCCAACTCTCCGCTGATCGACAAAAAACATGCTATTAAACTGCTGGGCACTATGCTGGGTGGTTACAACATCACCACGCTGGTGCAGTTGCTGGATGAAACCGAACTTGCCGCCGCGGCTGCTGAAGAGCTCAAACACACTTTGCTGATGTTTGATGCCTTTCACGATGTGGAAGAAAAAGCCAAAAGCGGCAACGTGTTCGCCAAAGGCCTGATGCAGTCATGGGCAGACGCCGAGTGGTTCCTGAACCGCCCTGAGCTGGCACAAAAAATGACTTTGTCTGTTTTCAAAGTTCCCGGTGAAACTAACACGGACGACCTGTCTCCAGCACCAGATGCCTGGTCACGCCCTGATATTCCTCTGCATGCACTTGCCATGTACAAAATGCCACGCGAAGGCGTTACCAATGCAGCAAAACAAATTGAAGAGTTAAAGAAAAAGGGTTTTCCGGTTGCGCTGGTTGGCGACGTGATGGGCACCGGTTCCTCACGTAAATCTGCCACTAACTCCGTGCTGTGGTACATCGGCGATGACATTCCGCACATCCCCAACAAACGTGACGGCGGTGTGTGTATCGGCAGCAAAATTGCGCCAATTTTCTTTAACACCATGGAAGATGCCGGTGCCCTGCCGATTGAATGTGATGTTGAAAACATGAACACCGGTGATGTCATCGACATTTACCCATACGAAGGCAAAATACTGCGCCACGGCACCGACGAACTGGTGTGCAATTTTGAACTCAAAACCGAAGTACTGCTGGACGAAGTGCGTGCCGGTGGCCGTATCCCGCTGATTATTGGTCGCGGTTTAACCGATAAGGCGCGCGCGTCCTTGGGACTGCCCTACTCGACGGTATTCCGTCGCCCGACGTCTGCCGCGGATACCGGTAAAGGTTATACCCTGGCACAGAAAATAGTTGGCCGGGCCTGCGGCGTGGACGGCGTGCGTCCCGGAACTTACTGTGAACCCAAGATGACTACCGTCGGTTCTCAGGACACCACTGGACCGATGACCCGCGATGAGCTGAAAGATCTAGCTT
Source organism: Gammaproteobacteria bacterium UBA6173 (assembly GCA_002422225.1). Lineage (GTDB taxonomy): Bacteria > Pseudomonadota > Gammaproteobacteria > Pseudomonadales > Pseudohongiellaceae > Pseudohongiella. The sequence continues at coordinate 21 of DITX01000101.1, read as the reverse complement.
GCTTGGGTTTCTCTGCGGACC
>DITX01000028.1:3728-6684 GCA_002422225.1 Gammaproteobacteria bacterium UBA6173 | reverse complement strand
CGCTTCTTGTTGTCTTGCCGCAGGAGCATAACCCAGCCAGACAGTCATTGCCACTTTGACCGGGACGAGTTGTCAGTCAGGGTCGACAAGCTCAAACATCAGATCCCAGACGCCGTGGCCAAGCCGGTTTCCGCGCCGTTCGAACTTGGTCTCTGGCCGGCCGGTATTCTGTGCGTACTGACCCTTCCCGGCGGTGTTGCTGAGTAAATCAATGCCGCTGAGTACGTCCATCATCTGTTCTGCGTAATGTTGCCAATCGGTGGCCAAATGGATTCGTCCGCCCGGTTTCAGTTTTTTTATCAAATCCTGCACAAACGCTGTTTGAATGAGGCGCCGTTTTTGGTGCTTTTTCTTGTGCCAGGGATCCGGGAAAAAGATCTGGACCAGAGCTAGCGAGTGGTCAGGGATGCACTTGTCCAGAATCTCTACAGCGTCAAAGCAATATATCCTCAGGTTGCTGAGTTTGCTGCTTTCAATGTAATTGATCAGTTTGCCCACGCCCGCGCGATGGACTTCGATACCAATATAGTTTTTGTCGGGATTGTTGATAGCCATTTTAGCGAGGGAGTCGCCCATACCAAAGCCAATTTCCAGCACCAGCGGCGCAGGGCGGCCAAACACAGCCTCAGCATCCAGTGGCGACAGGTGGTCTTCTATGACATAAGTCGACCAGTGTTTTTCGATCGCCTCCTGTTGTGCCAAGGTCTGGCGGCCACTGCGGATGACGTAACTGCGCAACGGTCGGCGAACGGATGCTTGTTCTGCAGAGCCTGCTGATTTTGCAATGCCTGCGTCAGGCGTGTTGTTGTTTTCCATAAAAAGAGCTCTTGCGCCAGGCGTCTAGAAAAATGTGCCATCAATGGGAGACGATGCGCTGGCGTAAAGTTTGCGCGGCATACGGCCAGCCAGCCATGCCTCACGGCCGCTGGCAACGGCTTTTTGCATGGCAGAGGCCATGAGTACCGGATCGCGAGCCTCGGCTATGGCGGTATTCATCAATACGCCGTCGCACCCGAGTTCCATTGCGATGCTTGCGTCTGAGGCCGTGCCTACACCAGCATCCACAATAATAGGGACGGTGGCGTTTTCCAGAATCAGGCGGATATTGTAGGGGTTGCGTATGCCCAGCCCTGACCCTATCGGAGCGCCTAGTGGCATCACGGCAATACAGCCGATTTCTTCAAGTCGCTTCGCAATCAAGGGGTCGTCGCTGGTATACACCATGACATCAAAACCATCGGCTACCAACTGTTCGGCCGCAATGAGTGTTTCAGTGACATTCGGATACAGAGTCTTCTGATCGCCCAGTACCTCAAGTTTGACCAGCTTATGTCCGTCCAGCAACTCCCGCGCCATCCGGCAGGTGCGCACGGCATCGGCGGCGGTATAGCAGCCGGCGGTGTTGGGCAGAATGGTATATTTTTCCGGGGAAATCACATCCAGCAAATTGGGCTCGCCTTTGTTTTGTCCTAGGTTTACGCGGCGAATGGCCACGGTAATCATCTGTGCGCCACTTGCTACCAAGGCGTCCAGGTTTTGTTGGAAATCGCGATACTTGCCACTGCCAATAATTAACCGTGACTCATAGGTCTTGCCGGCAAGTACCAGGGGCTTGTTGATTGCTGGAGTTTGGACATTCTCGTTGCGCATAAAACGTTTCCTGTTGGTCAGTCAAATCTAGCCGCCGCCGATGGCATGAACAATCTCAAGAACATCGCCGTTGTTGAGCGGTGTGCTGCTGTGCTGGCTGCGGGGCACAATACCAGCGTTCAACTCAACGGCAAGACGGCCTTGTGTCATGTCGAGTTGTTCCAGCAGGTTCAGAACGGTGCTGTGTTCCGGTAGTTCAACCGGATTGCCATTGACGTAAACGGTGATCAATTTGTTTTACCTTCGCTGAAGTTGACAGGCTCAGGCGCTGCGACCCAAAAACATGGCAGCTGCCAATAGTACCCAGCCCAAGATAAACCCGACACCGCCTATTGGGGTAATTGCGCCCAGCCAGCGAATCCCGCTCAGGCTGAGAATATACAAACTGCCGGAGAAGATGATAATCCCGACCAGAAATGACCAGGCACTGGCGCGCAACAGGGCGGAGTCGCTGATTTGCATGCACAATAATCCAACGCCGAACATCGCCAGCGCGTGATACATCTGGTATTGAACACCGGTCTGGAAAATCGCCAGCATATCAGGCGCGAGGCGGGCTTTGAGTCCGTGTGCCGCAAACGCGCCCAGTGCAACGGCCAACAGGCCATTGATGGCAGCAATCCCGATAATCAGCATGGGCATAACAGACTCCTGAACGATTGTAGGTTTGAAATCTTAATAGGCGGTGCTGTAATAAAAAAGCCGCTGCCAGAGACAGCGGCTTTTGGTGAGCGGACTTTCCGGCGTGCCCTTCAGGCCGCGAGAATGGCTCCCTTGACCTTATTCATGGCGTTCTGTTCCAGCTGCCGAATACGTTCAGCGGATACATTATATTTAGCCGCAAGATCATGCAGAGTGGCTTTCTCATCAGCCAGCCAGCGGCTGTTGATAATATCCCGGCTGCGTTCATCAAGTTGGCTCATGGCCATATGCAGATTGTTAGTCTGATTTTCTTCCCATTCAGTCTCTTCGATGTCTCGGGCCATGTCAGAGTTGTTATCTTCAAGAAAGTAGGCCGGTGCCAGATAGGCTTCTTCGTCATCGGCATCAGCGTCTGCATCAAAGGCCATATCGTAGGAGGCCATGCGACCTTCCATCTGACGCACCACAACCGTATCGACGCCAAGATCGTCTGCCATGGCCTGCGCTTCGTCATTATTTAACCAGCCCAGGCTCTTTTTGGAGCTGCGCAGGTTAAAGAACAATTTGCGCTGGGCTTTGGTTGTAGCGATTTTGACGATGCGCCAGTTGCGCAGGATAAACTCGTGAATCTCAGCTTTGATCCAATGCACCGCAAACGACACCA
>DITX01000028.1:0-3713 GCA_002422225.1 Gammaproteobacteria bacterium UBA6173 | reverse complement strand
GTGCACAACAAAACGCAGATGAGCCAGAACCAGTTGGCGAGCCGCTTCCAGATCTTCCTCATGGAAGTAGCGGTTGGCCAGTTCGCGCTCTTGTTCCGCTGTCAGCACAGCGATACTGTTTACTGATGTGATATAAGCAGATAAATCGCGACCCGGAACTGACGGGCCGGCAAGCTGCAAGCTCTTTCCTGTCATCATGGTTGCAACGCTCATAAGTCCTCTCAATTCAGGAACCTTGCTCACAAGGCCCTGTTAATCCAATGTTGTTCAAAGAGACCGTAGTCTACCACCATTTATTACATGAGTGATGGTCTGTGTCCAGTCATGGGTATCACTAAGCTTGACGCATCTTGAGTCAACGTAATAAGTCCACATTGTGGTGGCGTTCTGCGGTTTCAAGTGCATCGGATAAAAAATTTTCCTGAAATCAAACCTGGTTGAGATGCCGTGATACGGATAAACCGGCGCCAATCCAGCCCAAAACCATCCCGCCTGCGACCAACAGCAGGCTGCTGATCAGGTCCATTCCGATAAACTGATACTGGTCTCCGTAAAAGGCCAGCAAGTTGTGTGCCGGACCTCGAAACACGCTCAGCAAACCCTGCAAAAATATCCATGCCAGTGCTGCGCCAAACATGCCTTGCAAAGCGCCGCTGTATAAAAACGGCCGCGCGATAAACGAACGGGTGGCACCGATCATTGTCATTACGCGAATCTCGGCACTGCGTCCGGCGATATGGGTGCGAATGGCATTGCCGATGATAAACAGGACTGCCAACGACAACACCAGTATCAGCGCAAAGACCATGCGGTCGGTCAGGCGCATCAAACTCTCCAGTCGCTCAATCCAAGCGGTATCCATTACAACTTGCTCAACACCTTGCGAAGCCGCAAAGGCATCACGAATTTGCAGCGCCGTCTCAGCAAGCATATTGTTTGGGTGTACCTCGAGACTGGCAGGCAATGGATTGTTACCCAAGCTGATAATAACGTCGCCCAGCCCTGACCAGGCAGTAAAGTCGGCTGCCGCCTGTTGCGAAGAGACAAACTCTACGCGGTCGATAAGCGGGTGATTTTGCATGGCCTGTTGCAGGGTTTGCACGGAGTCCGCGGTGATGTCAGCCTCTAGGTAGAAGCTGATTCGGTTGGTATTTTGCAGGCTGTCGCCAAACTGGGCGATGTTGTTGCCAGCAACGTACACCAAGGCAGGCAGCAGCAATGCAATTGCGACAACCACCAGGCTCATGAATGTATTGAGTACTTGTGTTCGCAAGCTTTGCAGCGCATCTGCACAGGCTTCGACATGTTGCTCCAGCCAGCCGGCCAGCTTTTGGCGGGACGAACGATCACGTTTGGCGCCAGTCTTGCGATTAGGCGTGCTTTTTTCGGCAGAGTGATTAGATCGCGATGAGTTGGACATCAGGCGTCTGCTCCACGGCTGGGCGTGTCCCGACGACTTGGATGCATCTCATCCTTGATCAGCACGCCCTGGTCCAAGGTCAAAATGCGATGGCGCAGGCGAGTGATCAACGACAGATCGTGACTGGCGATCAACATGGAAACGCCCACCTGATTGAACTGCTCGAACAGTAGCATGATTTCTGCTGCCAACTCTGGATCAAGATTGCCGGTAGGCTCGTCTGCTAACAGAATCTGAGGACGATTCACCACCGCGCGCGCGATACCCACACGTTGCTGTTCGCCGCCCGACAAGGTAATGGGGTTCATCTTTTCTTTGTTTAGCAGGCCGACTTTATCCAGTGCTGCGCGCACGCGCCGTGCAGCCTCGTGTTTGTCATAGGCGTCAATACGTAAAGGCAGCATGACATTGTCGAAGACGCTGCGGTCGTAAAGTAACTGGTGATCCTGAAAGACCACTCCAATACGGCGACGATAAAACGGAATTTGAGCGGCAGACAGGCGCAGAATGTTGCGTGCGCCTACTACGATCTGTCCTTGGTCGGGCCGCTCGGTCAGCATGATCAGTTTTAGCAGGGTGCTTTTTCCCGCGCCAGAGCGGCCGGTCAAGAACGCCATGGCCCCTTGATCAAGTTCAAATGAAACCTGTTTCAGTGCTTGATGGCCGCTGCCATAACGCTTGCTGACCTCATCAAAACGAATCATGGTGCGTTTTTGTTGGAGTATTGGTCAAACAGCGCGGCAACAAAGTCATCGGCATTAAAGGGTCGCAAATCTTCGGCTTGTTCGCCGATGCCTATAAATCGGATGGGTAGCGCAAGCGTTTTAGCGATTGCAAAGACCATCCCGCCCTTAGCCGTGCCATCCAGCTTGGTCAGGCATAAACCGGTCAGGTTAACGGCTTTATTAAAACTTTGAGCCTGGTTGAGCGCGTTCTGCCCGGTAGTTGCATCCAATACCAGCATGACTTCATGCGGCAGGCTGTCATCGAGCTTTTTGAGCACCCGCACGATTTTCTCGAGCTCTTGCATCAGGTTGGACTTGTTGTGCAGGCGTCCGGCGGTGTCCGCGATTAACACATCCACGCCTTTTGCCTTAGCAGATTGATAGGCATCAAAAATCACAGACGCGCTGTCTGCGCCAGATGCCTGTGCAACCACGGGCACTTGATTGCGATCCCCCCACGCCTGCAATTGCTCAACCGCGGCTGCCCGGAACGTGTCACCGGCCGCCAGCATGACCTTTAACTTCTGATTCTGGAAGCGTCGCGCCAGTTTGCCAATCGTGGTCGTTTTACCCACCCCGTTAACGCCCACTACCAAGATGACGTAGGGTTTGCATGCAGTGTCAATTACCAAGGGCACGCTACAAGGGGTCAGCAGCTCGCGCAGTTCGGCTTGCAGTTGCGTCATCAAAGCGTCGGCATCGGTGAGCTGTTTACGCTTGAGTCGGGCGGTCAACGAGGCGATTACCTGGTCGGTGGCCTCAATGCCGACATCCGCGCTGAGCAATTGCATTTCAATTTCTTCAAGCAATGCGGCATCGATTGTCTTTCGGCCCTTAAGCAAGGCACCAAGACCTTCGGCAAGATTTTCGCGTGTGCGGCTAAGCCCCTGCTTCAGTCTGCTGAAGAACCCAAGTGCTGGTTTAGTCTCAGTTGAGACGACTGAGACTTCATCACCGGGGGGGATATCAACAAAGGCGTCATCATGACGGACGTCTTCAACAGACGCGTAGGTGGCAAAATCATCGACTTTCGTAACAACATCACGGGAAACCGGGTCCGCGGATTCAGAAGTGGGAGCTATCGGATCAGCAATCGTCTGCGGCGCCGGGACCGGCTCGCTGCCTTGATCAGGTGCATTGTTTTGACGTTTTTTGAGAAAACTGAACATTAAAAATTATCCGCAGTCTGGCAAATCAGGGCGCACAGTCTAGCATTCTGACAGGCAACACGTCATGACTCGCTCGGGCCCAAAAAAACAAACTCTGTTGTCCGGATAAATTGCGCCTGCCAAAACGGGCGTTGGCAACGTACAATTCCGGACTTGTAGTCTTATACAGTAATTGCAGAAACAAACCGTTGAGCAATAGCAAACGCCTGACAGCAGGGTTCATTTCATGAGTGGCAAAAAACCAACAGGTCAGCAGAATACCTTGCGCATTATTGGAGGTTACTGGCGTGGACGTAAATTGCGTTTTCCAGATGTGCCGGGTTTGCGCCCTACGCCGGACCGTGTCAGAGAGACTTTGTTTAACTGGCTACAAGGACTCACGCTGGACGAGGATTGCCT
>DITX01000202.1 GCA_002422225.1 Gammaproteobacteria bacterium UBA6173 | reverse complement strand
GCCAGCCAATGCCAGCGCGACCCGAGACCTTCGCGGATGATATACATCGGTCCGCCCTGAATATCACCGGGATCGTGTTTTTTGTCGTAGCGCCCGGCCAGAATGGCGATGGCATGCCCAAAATAGCGGTAGGGCTGAAAACGACTGATAATTGCGAAATACAGGCCGCCACCCACCAGAAGGAAAATCAGTGGCAAGCCCCATAAGAAACTTGCCAGCGCTTGCAGCCATTAAATGATTGAGTCCATGCGTCATCTGCTCTTCAGTATTTTTTGTATTTTTGTCAGTCAGCTATGTCGGGATTTAAACGAGGATGTGTTTCGTCTGCCCATATCATAACGATTGCGCCTGAAATAAACATGGACATACTGACAAACCAGAAACCACCTGTTACTGATCCTGTCAGATGCGCAATCAAACCAAACCCCAAGGCACCTATGCCGTAGCCGAGGTCACGCCAGAATCGATACATGCCAATTGCTGAGCTGCGCCAATCCGGATGAGAGATATCTGCCACCGCAGCGCTGAGATTGGGGTATAACAATGCCATGCCTAAACCAGAAATCCCCGCAGATACAGACCACCAGATCACACCGTCGCCCAGCAGCATCAGCATCACACCGCCACCACAAATCCACATCCCCCAAATGATGGGTCTCAGGCGTCCAACCGTATCAGATAAACGTCCGGTAAGCAGCTGTGCACTTCCCCAAACTAAACCATAAACACCCACAACCCACCCAATCTCTGCAAGACCCAAGCCCTTTTGAAAAAGGAACACCGGATAAAACACCCACACCAAGGCATCCACAAATTTTTCGATCAGCCCTGCTTGACAGAAAGACGCCATGCGCTTGTCCCCCCAACTCATCAGAGCAAACATCTCGAACGTTGTTGGTCTGTCAGGAAAATTGCGAGGGAGTCGGGCCTTTATCATTGCACGACCCGATTGCGCATGGCGGGCACTTTCTGCCTGCGCCCAAGCTTGGGTCTCTTTAACAGAAGTCAGCACCAGCACAATCGCTATAAAAATTACCAAGCTGCCAAAAATAAGCAGGCCCGAGCGCGGCCCAAGGTACTCCGCCAGATAACCCGTCATAATGCCTGCCAACGCCACACCGACATAACCGGAAAATTCATTCAGACCCATGGTCATTCCGCGCTCATCAGCGCGTGTAATATCCATCTTTGAAGTCTGNNATTAAAGGCACAGGAACAGCGGAAAACCATCCGAACAGCAAGACCTTTCTGCGGCCAATACGCTCGGACAACCGTCCTGCGAAAAAATTAAGTACGCCTTTCACGAACCCGAAAGCAACAACAAATGCTGCTAACAGCATAAACGAGCCGGGAGCCACACCAAACTCTGATTCGGCAAGCGCAGGCACAACAGTGCGCATCATGCCCAGTGTCAGACCGACCAGAAATACTTGTCCGAGTTGATGGCAGAACTGGACAATATTTTCCCGAATCCCGTGTTGATACGTAGTGTTGATCACGCGTCAGAACACCAGAACTTTATCTGCCATGATCGTTGCCTCAGCCAATTCATCCATGGTGCTGCGTTGAGCACCATCGATTATGTCCTCATCTTTGATACCTCGTGCATCCATACACGTGCCGCATAACAAAACCTTGCCGCTGGTAGCAACGCGTTTGAGCATCAGGCCTATATTGTAGAAGCCATCAGGGGTTTTCTGTCCTTTGTTGGCGCCTGTTACCGCATCTGCCATCAGAAATACGGTGACATCACTCTGATGCTTGAGCAACGCATTTGCGATACGCAGTCCGTTGTACAGGCGTTCAGTGCCGTAGGGCGGATCATTGATGATGATAAGTGCTTTCATGTTTACTCCGGGTTGGGTGTTTATTAAATCCGTACGGTTTGCACGTTGGCAGCCAAGTCTTGCCATCATTCTATTAATTGATAGAATGATAAGAGAAGTCAAGTATCCAGTTCACCCGGGAGTTTAGTGATGACATGCAAACAAGACCTGCACAACACGCTGGCACTCGTTGCCCAAGGGCTTGCCAACGGTCATCGCCTGACCTTACTGGAACACCTCGCGCAGTCCGAGGCATCAGTAGAGAGACTGGCAAACTTGGCGGATCTGAGCGTTGGCAATGCGTCCCAGCACTTGCAACAGCTCAGGCGGGCAGGCTTGGTGACCGCACAAAGAGATGGCAAACAGATGTTTTATCGTCTGACCGACGAACGCATTATCACTTTGCTCACGCTACTGAGACAGATTGCAGAAACCAATCTGGCAGAAATGGAGAGACTGTTGGCACGGTTGTTTGCTGATGAAAATGCCAGCGGTGAAATCAAGGCAATGTCGCGAGTTGAACTTCAAGCTGCGCTGGAAACCGGAGAAATCGCGCTGCTTGATGTACGCCCTCAATCGGAGTTTGCGGCTGGCCACTTGCCTGAGGCGATAAACATTCCGATAGACCAGTTGGAAACCATGCTGACCTTGTTACCGCGAGACAAGGAAATTGTGGCCTACTGCCGTGGTCCATACTGCGTGCTCTCACATGAAGCCGTCAAAAAATTGCGCGCGCTTGGTTTTAAAGTCAGACGATTTGAAGAAGGTTTTCCGGAATGGAAAGCAGCCGGTTTGCCAGTGCAACGCATGGAGCTCCACAGTTGAACACGCTGTTACAGAGCTATGAGCCGTTTATGCGGGCCGGCGTATTTTTATTGGTGCTGGTGGCCATGATGGCATGGGAGTTGACTGCCAACCGACGACCTCAGGCCATATCCCGTCTACGACGTTGGCCGGCCAACTCGCTGTTGGTTGGCATCAACACCCTCTCTGTCCGGGTTGTGTTTCCACTGGCGGCTGTAGCTGCGGCAATCTATGCGCAGAATACGGGCTGGGGGCTTTTTAATCATGTGACTTTTTTACCCCTATGGTTTGTGTCAATTATGGTGATATTGGTGCTGGATTTTGCAATTTATTGTCAGCACAGAATTTTTCATGCCGTGCCCTGGTTTTGGCGTATTCATCGCGTGCACCACGCTGACCAGGAGTTTGATGTCACCACAGCTCTTCGTTTTCATCCGCTGGAAATTCTGCTTTCCATGGCCATCAAGATGGCGTTGGTGATGCTGCTTGGAGCGCCAGCGGTGGCGGTGATTGTGTTCGAAATTCTGCTGAATGCAACGGCCATGTTTAATCATGCAAATGTGCGACTGCCCGTTAAGTTTGATCAGTACCTGCGGTTGTTTCTGGTGACGCCGGACATGCACCGCGTTCACCATTCAGTCATCCGTCAGGAAACCGATAGCAATTTTGGTTTTAACCTGCCGTGGTGGGATCGACTGCTTGGTACCTATCGGAATCAGCCTGAACACGGCCATCTCGGTATGACAATCGGTCTTGAAGATTATCGTACTGAGCAGGATCAACAACTGGGTCGGATGTTGATGCAGCCATTTCAACGCACGTCAACACGCCCCTCAACGCTTGAGTAATCAACATCACCTGATCCGGTGTCACCCGTCTCAAAACTCCCCCTGACATCGCGCAGCGTGACATCACCGCTGCCATCATCAATATCGATGACCAATCCAGCCGGAATACTGATATTGACATCGATATAGGCATAGTTGGATCCAAACCAGTTGCCTGATGCCCATCCGCTGTCCTCCGTCTCAGAGACTATTTCCAGCCTGTCACCTTGGCGATCCTGCCTGAGATCCAGATCATCCAGTCGGCGTTGTGAATCAGCGCATGCGACCGCACGCACACTGATCGGGTTGGACTGCTGCGCCCCCGTGACATTCAACTCACCAGCGCCCACATCAATACTCAGCCGCGTCAGCCCCTGTAATTCAACGTCAAAGTTGATATCACGCGAGTAACGGCAGCTTTGTGCCATCGCCAGTGGGGACGCCAAACTACCAGCAAGCACCAAACAGGTCAGTATTTTCACAATTAAGATTCCTCGGTTGTTTTAAGTTGAGACGCTCAGTCGCGTGGGGACGTTTAAACGTTTCAATAAAATTCTTAACGAGGTAGGAACGAATCACACCTGCGCTTGAGACAGAGATAGCAATTTGCGGGCCAGAGCACTAACTATTTGTTTTTAAAATGCTTTTATAAAACTCTCATATTGCAGCCTGGCAAATTTCGCTATTTTGTGGTGATTATGTGTGCGTTAAAACAGCTGTGTACGTCCGGCGCAACATCTTACAGGCATGTTTCAGCGTTGCCGCCAGCCATGCAGGCTCAGCCTGTCACACTGGCTCAGAGCCACGCAACGTTAAATAAGCAAAACGTATGCGTGATCCAGCCGTTACAAAACAAATCGCCGCAAACACACCGGCAATCCACGGGAAGTATTGTGGCCACAGACAAAAGGCAACAAACACGGCAATGGTTTCCGTGCCCTCCGCCAGACCGTTCAAGTAATACAAAGACTTGTTGGGATAATCGACACTCAGAATCTTGTGCTTTTCAGCCATCACCGCAAACGCCAGAAAACTGATACCGGTGCCTACAAACGATAACATCAGCAGCATTGCCCAGGGGGTATTGGCCTGATCGGCAAAACCAAACGCAAACACAATGGCCTGATAAAAAATGAAGTCTAGGGTGATATCGAGAAATCCACCGGCATCACTGGGCTTACCTAAGCGGGCCAGTTCACCGTCAATGCCATCGGCCAGCCGATTCACCAAGATGCACACCAACGCCAAGGCATAGAAGTTCATCACAATCAGCGGCACCGCCAGCATGCCAATCACAAAACCCGACACAGTGACCTGATCAGCCATGAGCCCGCGGGCACGGCACAGCTGCGCGACACGTTTAAGTGCTGGCTTTAACAAGGGGTGCAGGTATCGATCCAGCATTAGCGCACATCTCCAAAGTACAAATCAGCCAAGTGTCATAACCGGACCACCGCTGGCCGCAGCATCTTCTGCATCATGAGTCACCAGAATGCTTGGCAGCTCGGCCTGTTGCAGGGTTTGAAACACATGCTGACGAATTTCCTGTCGCAAGTGCGCATCGAGCCGGGAAAACGGCTCATCCAGCAGAACAGCTTTGGGTTGTGACAGTAATAGACGCTGCAGCGCTACTCGCGCCTTCTGGCCGCCTGATAGAGTTGCCGGATCGCGATCACCAAAGCCTTTTAAACCAACCGCCTCCAACGCCTGATCAACCTGCTGCCGGCGATGGCTGACACGCCTTGGCACCGCAAACAGCAGGTTTTGCGCAACCGAGAGATGGGGAAACAACAGCGGATCCTGAAACAGCAGACCAATGCCGCGCTGCTCTGCAGGCAGATCATTCAGGCAACAGTCGCCAAGAAAAATCTCGCCACTAGCTGAAAAATCACTGGAGAGAAAACCAGCAACATACGCGAGCAAGGACGACTTGCCGATGCCCGATGGCCCCATTACCGTCAAGGTGGCACCGGGCTCTATGCACGTATTTATCTGCAGCAATGGTTTGCCATTCAGGTTGATTTGAATGTCTTTTAACGTCAGACACACTCCGCTCATGTCAGTTGTCCTGTCATATCACGACGTTTTCGCCACCAGAGTCGCGGCAGCATAATGGCCATTGCAAAACCAAGCATCGGCACTGCAGCCTGCAGTAATGCCCAGACGGCTATTGTTGCGCGGGTGCCGCCGGAGGCCAGCGCGATCGCTTCCGTTGTCAGCGTGGTGACGCGCCCGGCACCGGTGAGCAAGGTTGCCAGATACTGACCGATACTGACAGCCAGGCCGACGGCAAAAGCAGTCGCTAACGGCGCCAGCAGCAAGGGCAATTTTATACACCACCAGGTACGGTTGGGGCTTGCACCCAGGGTTGCTGCCAACTGCTGCCAGCGCGGATCCAGTCGCCGGTAAGGTTCCGCCAACGACAGATACACATAAGGCACCACAAACAGGCTATGTGCAAGTCCGACCATCAGCAGACCCGGTTGCCAGCGCAACTGCTCCAACAGCAAAGTCAGTCCGTACAAAAACGCCACCTGTGGCACTAACAGAGGAATGTAAATCGCCCAGAGAATCTGCGCGGGTGCTCTGCCCTGCCGACGCTCATGTTCCAGCACAGCAACCACCAGCAGCACGGCAAACGCAGTGGATAACAGGCCAAGCAGCAGCGTGTTACCCAGAGGCGCCAGCAGCAGCGGCCCAACGGATTGCCAATGCCGCAGGGTCCACGCAGCCGGCAGGTTATCCGGAAAACGCCAGGTGCCAGCAAAGGCTTGAATGAACAGCAGCAGTAAACTGATCAGCAAGGTCCCCAGGGTCATCACCATCAAACTTTTGCCAAGCACATTTAAGACCGCATGGCCATGTCGACGGTTACCACTGAGCAACATTGCCCGATAAAGGCGTGCCACTATGTTTTCGGCCACTATCCACACAGCGATTGCGAACAAGGTAATCATCAATTGCAGCAAGGCTGCTGCCGACGCTAACAAACGCTGATTCAGATCAGGGTCACTGAACCAGCCAATGATGCGTACACTGAGGGTTGGCGGCAAGGTCGGGCCAAGAATCAACGCCACATCGACAGTGGCTGATGCAAATGCAATCACCGCAAACAGGGGCAGACGTAACAAGGGATACAGGGCCGGGGCGACGGTCCACAACCACCCCAGAATGGGCCGGTAACCTAATGAACGGGCCATAGTGACCCGCTGATCGGCATTGAGCTGTGGCAGCGCCGCCAGCGCCATCAGCAGCAGGAACGGAATTTCTTTGAGCACCAGACCCAGCATCATCGACAGGCCCAGCGCATCGTTCAGGATTAACAAATCTGGCGGGCGCTGCCATCCAGTCAGCTCAGGCGAGATCAGTCGTAGTGCAAAACCGGAAGGTGCGATCAGGAATGCCAAACCAAAAGCGGCCGCGGCGTGCGGCACCGCCAACAGAGGAGCCACGAGTTTACGCATGACTGCTGCCCAGCGTGTGCCACTGGTACTGGCCAGAAACAACATCACCAACAGCAAGGATAGCAGGGGTGCCAGCAAGCCAGCGCTCAAGCTGAGCAACGCACTGCGTCCAATACCGGGCGTACCCCATAACTCACGCCAGACCATCAACCCGGGCTCGTGATACTGCAATGCGGGCAGATAAGCAAAGGCTGGCAGGACAATGGCACTTAACCCCGCCAGAACAGGTATGGTCAATAGCGAAATCATCAACCACGGCGCTGCTCTTAGCATGTCAGTGACCTGTCAGGCAGCGGCATTAACCAGAGACACTCAACGGCTGCCATAACGCATGATCCAGGCCTCTTCCAAAGCTTCCATCCAACTTGGATGCGGTTCCTGCAGTTGTAAACGCTCTGCCGTCAGTGGCGCCGCAGAAGGATGAGACTGCCGACTGTCCACAAACAATGCCTGCTCTTCGGGTGACAGCATACGAGTATCGATGACTGGTGTACCGCCTAGATACAGAGGATCCTGGGCTCGCAGCTGTGCTGGCACTGACAGCAGGAAATCAGCCGTGACCATGGCGGCCGCTTTATGGCTGGCGTTAACAGGGATGGCTACAAAACTGACATTGGCCAGTGTGCCCTGATCTGGGATATGCGTGCGGACACTGTCAGGCAACTCATTGCGCATAACGCTGTTGACCGCTTCTGTGGGGTTGAAGGAGAGCGCCAATGCAATCTCACCGTCTGCCATCAGGCGGCGCAACTCTGGACCACTGGCAGGAAAGCTGCGTCCCTGGCGCAGAAGCAGTGGATGCAAGGCATCCAGGTATTGCCAGAGTGGCGCCGTAATCCTTGCAAAACTGGCTTCTTGCACGGGCAGGTACAGAGGCGCACTGTCGGCAACCAATTCCAGCAATGCTTGCTTCAGGAACGTGGCACCCAGAAAGTCCGGTGGACGCGGATACGTAAACTCACCGGGATGCGCCCTCGCCCACTCCACTAAGGCTGCCGCGTTAGCTGGCGGCGCGCTGACATAGGCGCTGTCGTAATAAAACACCAGATGAGCACGCAGCCAGGGTGACTCGTAACCCTCTACCGGCAACGTAAAGTCAAAACGCACGTCAGGGTTGGCGTCGGCATTCACCCATTTAAAATTGGGCAACTGCTCTGCCCACGGCCCAAACAACAAATCATTGGTTTTCAGACTGGCGAAGTTTTCGCCGTTTAACCAAAGCATATCAACGGCGCCGTTATCCGTATTACCAGCCTGCTTTTCAGCCAGAATTCGCGACACCGCATCGGCTGTATCACTGAGGCGCACATGTGTCATGCGGATGCCGTACTCCGCTGCAACACGCTGGCCAACCCAAGCCAGATAATCATTGGTCTGCTGATCGCCACCCCAGGCATAAAAATACAATTCCTGATTGCGAGCCTCTGCCACGACCGAGGGCCAGTCTGTGGAGTCTGGCGTTTGTGCCTCAAGCACGTTGCCAGCGCTCATTGCCAGCAGCAGGATGCTTGCAAAAAACTGCAGTCGATAACGCCAGCACACCCATAAAACCTTCAGAGTCTGCTTCATGTCGATTGACGCGCGGGTATCAGGCTGAGACGCTTTTTTAATCGCTGTTTGTGCAAATCAGCCAACACGCCTTCGAGATGATTCTTGAAAAAAGCATCACAAGCAATACAAATATTGCTGTAGTCACTACCATCCGGTGTGGTGGTCTGAGATGCATTCAGAAACTGCCCGACAGACCAGTCCATGGTCAGGCCCATGCGTTCCGGCTTGCCGGCGTTTATGGCCTCGAATACCGGGTGCCCGGCGAGACTGTCGAGAATATCAAGCAAGGGTTCCTCGGTCAGATTGCCCAGTGGACGCGAAGTTTTTAAACAACACGGGTATACATTGCCATCAGGGTCGATGGAAACCTCAGAGCCATTGTAACCATGCTCCAGAAACCCCAATCCGCCCGACCAGGCGTTGCAGAAATTATCCTTGAAAGTGGCCTTAGACAGATTGTTCCGCCAGGCACGCCCGCGTGGCCAGATTTTACCAATCCAGGCGTCATCGGTCGCACCAAACAGGCTATAGACTGGCGGGCCACCCTGCTCCATATCGCGTCGCTTGTCGTGATCGGCCACGCTGATCATGCCGGCTGACTCAAACATTTTTTTCAGATGATCAGCCAGCTCAAATTTTTTGTTGCCCTGCATGCCTACATGGTAGTCATCAATGCCCGCCGCCGAGACTGACCAGACATCACGACTCAACAACTCGTCCAGAATTTTCTCAGTAAGCAAATCACCGGTGGTCTGCACCACCACTTTTACGCCACCCTGGTCACGGTACTTATCCCGAATGGCTTCAAGTGCCGGGTACAACACCCGCTCACGCACCGGCTCCGTCAGTACGTCTCCACCCGAGATGATGATGCGCCCAGTGCGCTGTCTGAACCCACCCTGGGCATCCACATCAGGGGAGTTGCGATCCAGATACTGCATGCTTGCCGGAAAGTTGCTGATGATCGCCGGTGCGCAGTTGGCAGCCTCACGCACCACCGATTCCAGTTCATCGCGCACGTAGGGCCTGAAGCGTTCATCGTAACAATGCTTGCAGCGCCGGTGGCAATGCCAACACAGCACGTAATACAAGGACTCCATGAACAACCTCACCTGTCAGAGAATGAATAGCTACAATTGTGTAGCCCAGTCCGGCAATATACCCAGCGCCCAAGTCTCCAACACCTTGTCCACGCCGGTCAACACCATAACGCCGAGCGCGATCAATAGCCATCCCAATAAGGCTTTGGCACGCGCACCTTTGCTCAGTATGCCCGGTCGCACTTTATTCAGCACCGATCCCGACACCATGCCGGCGACTACCAGCACCGACGCGGTACCCACACCAAATACAAACATCACCACAAAGGCCATCAGCATATCCTGACCTAAGGAGGCCAGTGCGATAGCAGCGCCCAGTGTCGGACCCACGCACGGCAACCATACCAATCCCACCAATGCACCGACACCAAACTGCCCTACCGCGCTGCTGCCACCTGTTCCTGATTGCACATTAAGATGTGACATCAGGCGCGACAGCTGCAGCGTCACCGCATCACCGGCGGCTTTGTGGACCAGCGGCACACCAACCAGCAGCAACATTACCGCGGCGACGTAACGGAAGGCATCGGGGTTAAGCCCTGAATTGATCAACAGCAGTGTGATTATGGTACCTGCCACCGCAAATGACACACTCAGACCCAATGCCAGAAACAGCGGCCCGCTGCGACCACTGGTGGCGGCGGATGACATCATCACTGGCACCAGTGGCCATACGCAGGGAGACAGGATACTCAGCATTCCCGCCAGCAGTGCCAGCGGGAGAGAGGCGAGTTCGATTGCCATCAGCGTGCCGCTGCGACGATGGCTTTGTCGATCTCAGCAGCGATCACATCGGGGCGTGTTTCTGCCACGCTGTACCAGAACTGCTCTTCACCAGCGTACAACAAAATGGTTGATTGCCGTGGCGCACGAAAATGTCTGACCCACTCTTTCATTGAATCAAAATCCACTTCAAGAATATGAAAAACTTTGTCCGGATTATTGGCACGGTATTCGGCAATCACTTCCTGCTGTCGCGCGCAGGTCGGGCACCAGGTGGCAAAAATATCCACCATGATGACGGCACCTTCCTGTTGCAGGGCCTCAAAACGCTCCATGGTAAATTTTTCCTTCTCCAAAGCCAGCGCCGGGACGCTGAGCGCAAACAGCATAACAAGCGCAAACACTGACTGTTTCATAAAGTAACTCCTGGACAAGTGGGGTAAGTGAAAAGCCGGCTATGCGGATGCGTGACCGTTCAACCAGATAGGACGCAGGTGACCGCCATCTGTTACACATTAATCTGAAAACAGCAGATTGCTGCCTTGAGCCGCCAGGGTTGCTGTCGGACCTCGCCGTCAGTGGTGAACAGCAGACCCTCGGGATGGAATGAAAAAAAATGCAAAGGTGACAACGCGGGGTACATCCTTGGCGTCACGTTGTACCAACACACTGCCAACGTCGGCGCCACGCGATATCGCCCGGCGCCCTAAAGCAGTGCGCTGACCGGCTTCTCCAGGCTCAATAAACAACTAAATATTCTTCATTTGTAACACTTCGCGCGTATCAACGTCTCTTACCTAAGCCACCCCGGCACATCCCCGACACATCACGGAAACTGAAAACAATGAACGAACATGCCTTGAACACCATGAGCAGGGTGATGATTCTGACAACGTTGGCCTTATATATTGCCCCGGCGTTGCATCCTTTGCTAATGCCAGTGACAGGTGTTACCTCTCATTTGTTGTGGTGGACACACGTCGCGCCGGTGGCTTTGCTGTCGTATTTTTATGGCTCCAGAGGTAGCGCAGCGGCAATAACGATCAGCATTGTGTGGCTGGTCGCTGGCGAGAGATTTTTTGGAGCGGGTTATGGTGAACCGGCGAGCTGGGAAACCGCCTGGTCCTTAGCGGTAGCGCTTGCCTTGACCAACCTGCTGGTCGCCTTGCTGGCTGTCTCGGCAGGCAGAGCTGCCGATGCGCTTTCCCGGGCGGCGTATACCAGTTCGCTCACGGGCATACCCAACAGGCAATTTCTTGAATCGCTCATTGCAAAACGTCGCAACCTGCTATCCCAGTCTCATGCATTGATGTTCGTTGACCTCGATGACTTTGATACTATTAATTACAGCCTCGGGCATGAGGCCGGTGATCAGGTACTGATCGCGCTTTCTAAGCGATTCGCAGATTGTCTTGAACAAGATCAGGTTCTGGCGCATTGGGCTGGTGATAAATTTGCGGTATACCTGCCATCTTGTTCACCAACTCTGATCGATGCCCTTGTGACAAGAGTGCAGAAAGCATTGTCGCTGCCGTTGGATATTGACGGCCTGTGCCTTCGCTCTCTGACCGCCGGGTTTGGCATCGCTGTTCGTGGGCCCACCGATAACACCGATGGTCTGGCCCGCAACGCGGACACGGCACTCAGCAGGGCTAAACAACAAGGGTCATCAGGGCGCTGTGTGTTTGAGCAATCTATGCAGGACAAGGCCAGCTACCGGCTGTCAATTCTTAACGACTTGAGTCATGCCATTAACCATGGGCAATTGATGAACTTCTACCAGCCAGTGCATAAAAGTCATTCGGGCGTGATCGCAGGCGTGGAGACACTGGTACGCTGGAAACACCCGACAAAAGGCATGGTACCGCCCGATGAATTTATTCCCATGGCTGAACATGCTGGTTTGATCGCACAACTGGGTGAAATTGTGTTACGGCAAGCTTTGTATGACTTCAAGCAATGGCGCCAGCAAGGTTTTTGCACACCGGAGTTTTTCCTGAATATCAATATCTCACCCTTGCAACTGCTGGAAGCCGGGTTTACAGAACTGCTCACGTCGACCGTTAAAAAATATGACATCCCTGCGCATCTGTTGGTGCTGGAAATCACTGAGACGGCCATGATGCAATCTGAAACAGTCAGTCTGTCTGTGCTGAGCGACTTACGCGCATTGGGTTTCAGAATTGCGATAGACGATTTTGGCAGCGGTTATTCATCACTAAACTATCTTCATAAACTGCCCGTGCAGATTCTCAAAATAGACAAAGCCTTGATTGATCAGTTAGCCAGCGCACAGCAAGCCCCGCTGGTCAAACCGATTGTAGAAATTGCCCGGGCACTGGGGCTGCAGGTTATAGCGGAAGGCGTTGAAACGGCAGAA
The DNA here is from genome assembly GCA_002422225.1 of Gammaproteobacteria bacterium UBA6173. Taxonomy (GTDB): domain Bacteria; phylum Pseudomonadota; class Gammaproteobacteria; order Pseudomonadales; family Pseudohongiellaceae; genus Pseudohongiella. The sequence continues at coordinate 4,414 of DITX01000202.1, read as the reverse complement.
CAGGCCAAGCAATTGGCAGCACTGGATGTTGATTATTTGCAGGGTTATCTCTTGTCACGTCCCGTCCCTAAAGAAACGCTGTTTCCAACAAAACTTGTCACCGATGCAGGTTTGATCGCATGTGCACAGTAACACTTCACAGAAATGCCGACCGCATCGTTGTGACTATGAACCGCGATGAGCTGAAGAGCAGGCCAGAGGGCCAAGTGCGTCGGTCAACCAACAGACAGGGCATTGACACGCTCTATCCAACCGATCAGCTGTCGGGTGGTACCTGGCTCGGTATCAATGCCCGGGGTATCGGGGCCTGTTTGTTGAATCGTTATGGCGATGCCCACCTGCACAGCGGCAGCGAGATTATCAGCAGAGGAACAATTGTTCCGGACTTGCTGGACAGTCGTTCGCTTGTTGAGGCCTACAAAAAAATTGACCGATTGCCACTGCATTGCTTCAGGAATTTTGATCTGTTGCTGTTCAGCAGCGAGGCCATCTTGCACTGCACACACAACGATGGCAGCGGACTGACAAGACTCTGCAAAAACGACTGGCTAATGCTGTCGTCATCGTCCTGGAATACGGATGCGGTATTGCAATACCGCCAACAAAAATTTACGGACTATCTGGCCACTCCAGACGCCGTAACAGATATAGCGAGCTCAGTTCTACGCAGGTTCCATCTGGACACGCGGGGAGACCGCCGGTATTCAACCCTGATGCATAGAACAACAACACACACTAAAAGCGTCAGTCAGATTATTCTGGATCAGGAGAACATCAGCTTGCGTTACATGGGTGAACAGACGTTGGAGTGCATCAACAAGGAATCAGAGATTGAATTTAATGACGTTGATCACCTGATTAGACTCGAGATCAAACGGCCTGTCATATAACAGAAACGCATCATAGTCTTTAGGCAAGCGGTGAATGAAAAGCGTATTCTGATCGCCATCCTGATAACCGAAAGAATTCCAAAAACGATAACAGCAAAAATGGAGCTCCTATGTTGACATTCAATCGCAGAAAACTCATTCAGGCCGTTGCGCTCGCGGGTAGTGCTGCCGCTCTGCCATTGGCACTGACCTCACAAACGGCGTATGGGCAGCAGTCCTCATGGGCCGCCGGGAAAAAGAAGGTGAAGGTTCGTGGCCTCGACATGGCTTACTACGAAGTGGGTTCGGGCGACCCTATCGTGTTCCTTCACGGCAATCCGACTTCCTCCTACCTTTGGCGCAATATCATTCCTTACGTGCAACATCTTGGGCGCTGTATCGCCCCGGATTTGATAGGGATGGGGGATTCCGATGCTTTACCGGACAGCGCGCAAGGGGCATATAAATTCAGTACCCATCGGGACTTCATATTTGAGATGTTGGAGGCGATTGGGGTAACTGAGCGCGTGACGCTGGTAATTCATGATTGGGGTTCAGGCATCGGATTGAGTTATGCACAGCAGTTTCCGGAACGCGTGCGTGGAATCGCGTATATGGAGGCCATCCTGAGCCCCTCCAGCCTGCCCCCGATTCCGGAACCCGAGACCGGTCTGTTCAGCATATTCCGATCGCCCCAAGGGGAGGAGGCGGTGCTGCAGAACAATATATTTATCGAGCAGATATTGATTGGCGGTTTGGGATATTACCTGTCTGAAGAGGACAAGGCTGAGTATCGCCGTCCCTACCTCGCCGCTGGCGAGAGTCGCCGCCCGACCCTGGAATGGCCCCGTGAACTGCCAAGAGGGGGTAACCCGGCTGATACGGTTCAGCTGGTCACCGGTTACTCTGACTGGTTTGCCGCCAGCGATATCCCCAAATTGTTTGTCAGAGTGAATCCCGGCGCCATCATCTCAACCGGCCCTCTTCTCGATTTTGTGCGTGGTTTCAAAAATCAGAAGGAAGTGACCGTGTTTGGCAGTCACTACGTGCAGGAGATATCGCCGGACGCTATTGGTCGCGCGTTATTGGAATGGCTGAGTTCCGGCGCTGTGTAACGCTCACGCGTTGAGTCCTATTGGGCACTTCTTTCGTCGTTAAGTGGCTTAGTCGCCGCTTTTGAGCATTCCGGCATTTTCTGTTCTGACACATTGGGTAACAGTCCCTCGTTGTACTTGTGTCGCTGTTTGATCTGGCGGTTGATTTAACACGAGCAGATCAACAGAGGGCATAAGCCAGCATTTCGTGCACAATTGCAAACAGCGCCTGTATATTGCCCACACGCCGTTCCGAACAGAAAGCGGCCGGCGACCGGGTGCGCGCCGGAATTTTCAAACGCACGCTGCCGTTGTCGATTTCAGAGACCTAAAAAGCCTGCCCCGGCGCCAGCTATGATATGGTGCGGCTTGTGCTGCGCACGATGAAGAAAGAATAGAAAAACCCGAAGGGAACACAAATGCCTACATTGAACTGGATCGGCAAAGAAGCCGTCGTCAAACACCACAAAGAAGTGCCATTTCGCCTGCTGGAGCCAGTAGCGGAATTGTCCTGCGGCGATGCCGACAGCGGCAACCTGATCGTGCAGGGCGACAACCTGCATGCACTCAAGGCACTGCTGCCCCGCTATGCCGGACAGGTGAAGTGCATCTATATCGACCCGCCCTACAACACCCGCTCGGCCTTCGAGCATTACGACGACAATCTCGAACATACGCAGTGGCTGGCCATGATGTGGCCAAGGCTGGAACTGCTGCGCGAGCTGCTGGCGGAAGACGGATCGATCTGGGTGTCCATCGATGACAATGAGGGGCATTACCTCAAGGTCATCATGGATGAGGTGTTTGGGCGGAGAAATTTTGTAGCCAACAACGTATGGCAGAAACGCTATTCACGAGAGAATCGCGGATCTATTGGCGACGCGCACGAATATATCACTGTTTATGCAATGGATACGGAGAAGTTTAAGATCAAGAGAAATAAAGTTCCACTGAATGAAGATCAGGCAAAAATATATAGGAATCCTGACGACTCGAAAGAAACTGATCCGACGAAGCGATGGCGCGGCTTGCCTATGACCGCTCAGGGTTTTCGGCCGAACCAGATGTATAAAATCGTTGCTCCGTCTGGCCGCATCTTTACTCCCCCCGAGGGCCGGTGCTGGTCAATGATCGAGTCCGAGTTTCTAAAGCTGAAGGCGGCGGGCAGAATTTATTGGGGTAGGACTGGGGACTCGCAACCGAGTGTCATCCGCTTTCTCTCCGAGGTAGAGGGCTTGGTGCCATGGACTTGGTGGCCTCACTCCGATGCCGGGCATACGGACGAATCGAAAAAGGAAGCCAACGAGCTCTTTGGCTCGGATGTCAGTTTCGGAACGCCAAAGCCTGAGCGCTTGATCCAGAGAATCATGGAAATCGCCTCAAATCCCGGCGACCTCGTGCTCGACTCCTTCCTCGGCTCGGGCACAACGGCGGCCGTCGCGCACAAGATGGGGCGGCGCTATATCGGCATCGAGATGGGCGAGCATGCCGTGACCCATTGCGCGCCGCGCCTTGAGAAGGTGATCGCCGGCGAGCCGGGAGGCATATCGCAAAGCGTCGGCTGGCGGGGCGGCGGCGGCTTCCGTTTCTATCGGCTCGGTCCGCCGGTTTTCGACGAGGACGGCCATATCCGCGCCGATATCCGCTTCCCCGTGCTCGCCGCCCATATCTGGTTTAGCGAAGCTGCCACGCCGTGGACAGCGACGAGCGGCACGCCGCTGCTCGGCTTCCATGACGGGCGGGCCTTCGCGCTGCTCTATAACGGCATTCTCGGCGATAAGCGCCCCGATGGCGGCAATGTGCTGACGCGGGCGACGCTAGCGCTGATCCGCGCCACCATTGCCGCGCATGACCCGAACTTCGCCGGCCCGCTCACCGTCTATGGCGAGCAGTCTCGCATCAGCCCGCCCGTGCTGGAGCGCGAGCAGGTGACGTTCAAGCAGACGCCCTATGACGTGAAGGCGAGGCGCTGACAGTGGCCGACATGCAGCTGAAACCCTATCAGGCCGACACGCTCGCGGTTCTCCGGCGCTTTCTGGAAGAGGCGCGCGTTGCCGGCCCCAAGGCCGCCTATGAGGCGATCACTGGCGAACCCGAGGAGAAGCGGCGCCTCGGCCGCTTCCGCACCGGCTATGTGCCGCTCGCGGGTCTGCCGGGAACGCCCTATGTCTGCCTGCGCCTGCCCACTGGCGGCGGCAAGACCATTCTCGCCGCCCATGCCATCGGCGTCGCGCGCGATGCGTGGATTGAGAAGGATTTCCCGCTGGTGCTCTGGCTGGTGCCGTCGAACACCATCCGCCTGCAAACCGTCGAGGCCTTGAAGAACCCCCGGCACCCCTATCGGCAGGCGCTCGACACGGTATTCGAGGGCCGCGTGCGGGTGTTCGACATCGCCGATTTCGCCATGATCCGCCCGCACGACATCCGCGATAATGCCTGCGTGGTGGTCGG
>DITX01000004.1:1107-4956 GCA_002422225.1 Gammaproteobacteria bacterium UBA6173 | reverse complement strand
AAGAGCGATAAGTCAGGTAAGAGCGGCCATTCAGGCTCCGATCCATTGCCTCCAGTCAGCGCTGAGAACTGCGCGATCTATTATGCAGGCCAACACACCGTGGTGGGCAGCGTCTGTCTGACTGTCAGCGATGGCATCGCATATGTAGACTACATCCTTGAGAATGGTTGGAAGCTGTATGAGGCACACGCCTGGATAGGTACTTCTATCAGCAGTGCCCCACGCTCTGGCAATGGTGGCGCCATTCCTGGACAGTTCCCGTTAAGCGGCAACCCGACGGGCGTTCAACAGTACACATTCAGTGCACCGCTTACGTCACTGAACATCAACATTGATACTGTGTGTGAAACCAGTCTGTTAGTGGCTGCACACGGTGTCGTGAAGAAGAATGGTAGCTCTGAGTCAGCATGGGCAGGTGAAACGCGTTTCACCAATAAAGGCAACTGGTCGACTTACTTTGGCGCGACACCGAACTGTGATGATGAAGAGCCTCCTGTAGACCCGGAAGATCCACCACCACCGCCGGTTCCCGAAGGCTGTTTTGCATTTGCAATTCCAGTACAGACAATCAACAGCCAAGTTCTCTACGACCCGCTGCCTTTGGGAACAATAGGCCAGCTAGCGGTGGTTTATGACGCAGAATCCACAGAGGAGGTTAATACGATCCTCTATCTGTCATCACTTAATGGATTGTACGACCTCAGGCAGGCTAAGTTTTATGTCGGTGGCGTAGGCACTTATACTCCAAGCAGCCCATACACCACGTCATGGACCGGGCCAGAATTTGGCTATGAGTTCACCTATCTGGTAACTGGCGCAGACGCGCTGGATCTGGTAGCGGATGTACTGATGTGTGAAGTTAGTGCGCCCTACAATCCTGAGTGATCGCACGCTTGGTTGATATCAGGGTTCGCCTTGTTATCAGCCAGCCTGCCGGCATTCACATGCCCAAGGGCACNNCATAAATAAGGCCGCTTCTTACGAAGCGGCCTTATTTATGGCGTAGCTGACTATCAGGCTCTCAAATCATCCACAAACTTCTTCACGCCATCAAACCAGCTGGTCTTTTGGGGTGATTGTGAACCCTCTGATTCGCCAATGGTCTGAAACTCCTGCAACAGTTCCTTTTGACGACGCGTCAACTGCACTGGCGTCTCAACCACTACACGACACAACAAGTCGCCAGCACCGCCACCGCGCACCGAAGTCACCCCTTTGCCACGCAACCTGAACAATTTACCGGTCTGGGTTTCTGCGGGGATCTTCAACTTGACGCGACCATCCAAAGTGGGCACTTCCAGTTCGCCGCCTAAGGCCGCGTCCACAAAACTGATCGGGATTTCGCAGTGTAAATCACGGCCGTCACGCACAAACAGCTTGTGCTCACGCATGTGAACCTGCACGTACAAGTCACCGGGCGGGCCACCATTGGTGCCCGCCTGACCTTCTCCGGTCAGACGAATCCGATCGCCCTCGTCAACACCTGCAGGCACTTTAACCGACAGGGTTTTCTGCTCTTCCACCTGGCCGCGGCCATGGCAGGTATTGCAGGGATCTTTAATCTGTTTACCACTGCCATGACAGCGCGGGCAGGTCTGCTGCACAGAGAAAAACCCCTGCTGCATTCTGACCTGGCCAACACCGTTACAGCTTGAGCAATCCACGGGGGCAGACCCTTTTTTGGCGCCACTGCCATCGCAGGTGCCACAGGTCACTGCCGTTGGAATACGAATCTTGACGGTCGTGCCTTTAACAGCATCCTCCAGATTAAGTTCAAGGTTGTAACGCAAGTCAGCGCCTTTGCGCACACCAGCACGCCCGCCACCTGCTCTGCCACCACCAGCACCACCAAAGATGTCGCCAAAAATATCACTGAAGATATCTCCGAAATCACCCGCTCCGGCGCCACCGCCACCCTGTTGATTGACCCCAGCATGACCAAACTGGTCATAACGTGCCTTCTTCTCCGGGTTGGACAATACTTCGAACGCCTCGTTAGCTTCTTTAAAAAGCTCCTCGGATTCTTTGTTGTCCGGATTACGATCCGGGTGATGTTTCATGGCAACACGACGGTAAGCCTTTTTTAAATCGGCTTCCGTCGCGTCGCGGGCTACGCCCAGCACTTCATAGTAGTCTCTTTTCGACATAGTCCTTCAGCCAGGCTTATTTATCGTCTTTCACTTCTTCAAACTCAGCGTCAACGGCATCGTCTGCGCCGCTCCCCGCGTTGTTGTCCGTTGCACCCGCGCCTGCCGCTCCGGCTCCGGCGCCAGCGCCTGCTGCTTGCTGCTCGGCATACATTTTCTGGGCCAGACCAGAAGACGCTTCCGTCAGTTCTTTGGTGCGCTGCTCGATCTGCGTGATCTCACCGGCTTTCATGGCATCTTCCAGCGCAGTGATGGCGCCTTCGATTTTGGCTTTCTCGGCATCATCCACCTTGTCGCCAGCATCAGCCAGTGTTTTACGTGTCGCATGAATCAGGCCATCGGCCGTATTGCGCGCCGTCACCAACTGCTCGAACTTTTTGTCTTCGGCCGCATTGGCTTCAGCATCTTTGATCATGCGCTCAATTTCTTCATCCGACAGACCGCTGGACGCCTTGATCACAATGGACTGCTGCTTGCCGGTGGCTTTGTCTTTGGCAGACACGTTCAGAATGCCGTTGGCATCCAGGTCAAAGGCCACTTCAATTTGCGGCATACCACGTGGAGATGGCGGAATGTCGCTCAGGTCAAAACGACCCAGTGATTTGTTCTGGTTGGCTTGTTTACGCTCTCCCTGCACCACATGGATGGTCACGGCAGTCTGGTTGTCATCAGCCGTCGAGAATACCTGTGTCTTTTTGGTCGGGATAGTCGTGTTCTTTTCAATCAGCACGCTGGTGACGCCACCCAGGGTTTCGATACCCAGAGACAGCGGCGTTACGTCCAGCAGCAGTACGTCATTCACTTCGCCCGACAGAACCGCCGCCTGAATCGCGGCACCCAGTGCTACTGCTTCGTCAGGGTTCACGTCACGACGCGCTTCCTTGCCGAAGAATTCAGCTACTTTTTTCTGCACCATCGGCATACGGGTCTGGCCACCGACCAGAATCACGTCGTCAATTTTGCTGACATCCAAGTTGGCATCTTTCAACGCCGTACGCAGCGGTGCCATGGTGCGCTCAACCAGTTCTTCAACCAGTGACTCGAACTTGGCACGTGTCAGCTTTTGCACCAAGTGTTTTGGACCTGAGGCATCGGCGGTGACGTACGGCAGGTTGATTTCAGTCTGCTGCGCCGAGGACAACTCAATCTTGGCTTTTTCAGCGGCTTCTTTCAGACGCTGCAGTGCCAGTGGATCGTTACGCAGATCCAGTCCGGTTTCTTTTTTGAACTCGTCTGCCAGGTAATCGATCAGACGCAGGTCAAAGTCTTCACCACCCAGGAAGGTGTCACCATTGGTAGACAGCACTTCAAAGGTGTGTTCGCCGTCAGTCTCAGCAATTTCGATGATGGAGATATCAAAGGTACCACCACCCAGGTCGTACACAGCGATAGTGCTGTCGCCACCCTTTTTGTCCATACCATAAGCCAGTGCCGCAGCAGTAGGCTCGTTGATGATGCGTTTGACTTCCAGACCTGCGATACGGCCGGCGTCCTTGGTTGCCTGACGCTGAGCATCGTTAAAGTAAGCAGGCACTGTCACCACAGCCTCGGTTACTGGCTCGCCCAGATAGTCCTCAGCGGTCTTTTTCATCTTTTTTAATACTTGTGCAGAAATCTGCGGAGGCGACATGTTTTCGCCGTTCACGCGCACCCAGGCATCACCATTGTCAGCCTTGGAAATTTCGTATGGCACCATTTTGAT
>DITX01000004.1:0-1061 GCA_002422225.1 Gammaproteobacteria bacterium UBA6173 | reverse complement strand
CGATCGCCCTCAGCGTTTTCAAGCACTTTGGCCTTGCCACCTTCCATAATCGCCACACAGGAGTTGGTGGTACCCAGGTCTATTCCGATAATCTTGCCCATAAATTCATCTCCAGTGATGTCACCCAACACCGCTAGCGGCCGGGGATATGTATTCAATTAATTAAAAAAACAGATTTGTATCGATGTTGAGGCTCTATATTTGGCTTGAGCCTCACAATTTCAAGGGCGGATACAAAATTTCAATGTCCGCTCATGCCTTGATATCAATGCTGCCGGTTGGCGCGCGCGCGACCATGACCATGGCCGGACGCAATACTCTGCCATTCAGGCTATAACCCTTTTGCATCACCGCCAGCACACTGTCCGGCTCTGCTGTTTTGCTCTCCATCATGCCTATTGCCTGATGGAAAAGCGGATCAAACGGCTCGCCCACAGGGTCCAGCACGTCGACATTAAATTTACGAAGACAATCCACAAAACTCTTAAGAGTCAGTTCGACCCCCTGCTTGAGCGCGGTCAGCAGTTCATTTTCCTCGACACCCGACGCTTGCAGCGCACGCTCAAGGTTATCAATAACCGGCAGCAACTCTGACAACAAGCGCTCCTGACCGTATTTATGTGCTTTTTCAACATCCTGCTCAGCACGACGTCTGATGTTTTGCGCATCGGCATGCAATCGCAATACCTCGGCCTGATGGCCGGCAATCAGCGCCTCTGCCTCAGACAGTCGGAGCAAGGCCTGATCCAGCGTCATCTCAGCGCCGTCAGTATCCTGATCCATGTTTAAATCTGAATCCCTGTTTTGCTCGTCTGCCTGCTGGGCGGTGGTGTGATCATTCATTGGGCTAATCTCTTTATGAAGTTCATGGGTCTTATCTGTGTCATTCGTCATCGCGCAGTCTTTATCAGCGTCGGCTGATACCTGCTCAATATGGGGACGCCATGTTATGATTCAAGGCCTCAAAAAACCACATACGGGAAACCTGACATTCCCGTCATGTAAAAACACCGGGCTGAGGCTGTCGGTGGCGACTATAGTAACAAAACCATGTTGATCAA
>DITX01000155.1 GCA_002422225.1 Gammaproteobacteria bacterium UBA6173 | reverse complement strand
GTCAGCCCCGGGTATTCAATCGGCAACTTGGTAAATCCGCAGTCTACCGCGCGCAGCGCAATCATCTTCAGCGACGTCTCCACACCATGCGAATCCAGGCTGATACTCACCTAGGGATACATCCGGATAAAGGAAGACACCACGCTCGACAACAGTCCCTCGGAAAAACTTGCTGGCGTAACAATCTTCAGCTCACCGTAATTGGCATTGTGCAGATTGCGCGCCAGTTCGGTCACATGCTCCACACTTTGCAACGCAATCTCAACTTCAGGAATCAACAGTTGCGCTTCCTATGTTGGCACCAGCCGACCCTTTTCCCGGTAAAAAAGCTCCCCGCCCACATCATCCTCCAGAATTTTCAGCAACCTGCTGACACCCGGCTGCGTGAGTTCCAGCTGACGCGCAGCCGCGGTGACTGAGCCGGTCTACATGATGGCGCGAAAACACTCAAGGCTCTTCAGATTCATTTCCGGCAGCTTATTGTTCATCCACACTCCCCCTCAAAAGCCATAACAATTTGTGATTGTCTCATACTCATACATCATAATATTGCATACAGCAATTTTGCTACCTAAGATCAGTGGCGTTTTAATACCAATAACAGCCCCCACGGGAGTTCCCGCTATGACGTACCGATCCGCCACGCTTAGCCGTCGCCTGCCACTTTGTCACGCCACCGCAATTGCGATCAGCGGCATCACAGTTATCGCTGCCCCCCAGCGCAGTCGCCCAGCCAGATAGCGGCGTTCAGATTGAAGAGATCCGCAATGTTGGCTCCCGTATTGTGCGCCAGGATGAAGTCTCCACCAGCCCCGTGCAAGCACTGTCTGACGCTGATCTGCGCGCCGATGGCTCCATGTCCTTTGGCGAAACCGGCGAAGGCGACCGCGAAACCATCGGCATCGACATTCTGGCAGGACGCAGCTTTGGCAACGGCATCACCAATATGTTGACGCCCACCCCCGGCACGTTGCTGGCGTATCTGGCAGCCGCACAAGTGGCCTGGGTACAGTGGGCAAAATTTATTGTGTGGCTGTGGGCAATCTACATTGTGCTGGCATTGATGATGCTGACGTATGCTGTGGCAATTGGCTACTGAACAGGAAAGATTCATGAGCACAATTCAGGTGTTGAGCAATGTCATGGTGCCCATGCGCGATGGCGTGCAGCTGGCGACTGACATCTATCTGCCGGACTCCGGTGGCGGCACCTGGCCAGTCATTATGGAACGCACTCCTTACAACAAAGCCGGTGTCAAATGCTCAGGACAATTCACAGGACAATGCCAACACGCACGAGGATTTTCTGGAGTTTGTATTCGACCCGGCCAATCCGGTACCCACGCTGGACGGCGCACTGACCTCCGGCGATACGGTGATGTTTGGCGGCGCTTTTGATCAGCACAACAACAGCCGCGACGATGTGCTGGTATTTCAAACACTAGTGCTAACAGAAGATTTGGAAGTCACCGGCGCCATCGAAGCGCATTTGTGGATTTCCTCTGACCAGCCGGACACCGACTTCACCGTAGAACTGATCGATGTTTACCCACCTTCCGATGATTATCCGCGAGGTTACGCCATGAATATCACTGATGGGATACTCCGCGTCCGCTATCGAGAAGGTTTTGATCGTGAAGGCATGATGACCCCCGGCATCCTCTACAAAATAGTGATCGAACCCTTTGCCAGCAGTAACTTTCCGCACTTCGATATCAACCCCAACACCGGCGCCGCCGCGCACGCAACCGCGTGTACTGCTCCGCGCGTTACCCTTCTTACTTATTGGTAGGGGATATTGATAGGGGACGGAGGGATCATTTTTTGATCAACCAGGGGACGGAGGGATCAAAAAATGATCCCTCCGTCCCCTCACTATTCTAATATGTCTATTCTGGTCTGGTCTATAGCGGCCTTTAAACTTGGAATACCTGTTGCTGGCATGAGCTGGTTGATGTTCAACTGGCTTTATGGTGCTGGGCAGCTGTCGCGCAATGCAGGGCACAAAGCCATCCGTGAGCAACTTGATTTCATCAAAAAAAGCCACAAAAACAACAAAGCCAAGAGTGGTAACTATCTCTACCGACAATGGATGATGTTCGGCGGAGGCTTCTACGGGCTAGCCATACTTTGGACACTGCTGAGTATCGAGGTGCTTGAGCTGTTCAGTTTCTTGCTCAACTTCAATTTGCAGGCGTTACTGGCGGATGGTCTGATTGCGCTGGTTGTGAACTTTTTTGTTGCCCAGTTTGGCAACATAGTGTCCGCAGTTGTCTGGTTTGCATACTGTCCAGAAGGCGATCAACCCATGCTGCCGTGGATTCTGGTTGCGTATGTCGACTATCTGATTGGCGTACATCCGGCGCGCGAACAATAGACTCTGCATAAAGTGACAGATCTGATACCGGCCAAACACTTTAAATTTCGTAAAAAGACGCAGGAACTGAACATGACAGACATACAAAAAGTAATGAACTATCCCCTGGCATGGCGTCTGATTCACTGGATAATGGCGCTGATGGTGTTGATGCTGATTCCAATCGGCATCGTGATGGCTGAGCGGGCTGAGGCTAATATCTGGGGCGAACTCACCAACACATTATATGCCTGGCACAAAGCAATCGGCTTCAGCGTGTTGCTGTTGATGGTGGTCAGAATAGGCCTAAAGTTGCGCATGACGGCGCCCGCGTACCCGGTCACTTTGCCGCGCGCATTGCAAATCGCGGCCAAGGCCCTGCATCACTCGATTTATGTTCTGCTGGTCTTGGTGCCTCTGCTGGGATGGGCTGGCGTCACAGCATTTCCCGCGCTAATCATACTCGGTGGCTATGACCTGCCGGCCATGCCGTTTATCCCACAGGATAGCGATCTGGCTGCGCAGTTATTTGGGATACACGGCACGTTGGCTATTGTGCTGGCAGTGCTACTGATCGGGCATATTGGGGCAGCGTTCCGGCATATGTTTAAAAAGGATGGGATCTTCAGGCGGATGGGTTAAAAAATCACTGATGGGGGCGAATGGTCGCCCCCATACTGTGTCAGAAACTCGTGCGAACTGTTGCCACCCACGTTCTGCCAGGCATCGCCTGAACAAATATCTCACCTAGAGTATCGCCAGATCGCGCGCGGAAGTACTGTTCATCTCCCACGTTACGCAGGTCAAGTTTGAACTGCCAGCGATCAGTATCATAGGCGACTCCGGTGTTGAAGGTTGTTGTCGCCGGCAACTCTACCGTTTTCAAACGCCCGGAGTAGGTGCTGGAAAAATGGTTACCGCTCAGTGTCAGCGTAACGTTATCCGTCATACGATACGTCGCATTCATGCCATACTGCGTTTCCGGATTTCCCTGTTTAACTGCGTACTCTTCCATGCCGGCAGGCAATGCCAATTGAGCGCGACCGCCAAACAAAAATGCCTCGGCCGGATAAATCACTCTGCCGGAGGAATCAACCACATCACGGAAGCCAAGTGTCCTAGCATTCACCACAATATTGGCACCTCGATTTGGCACAAAACGTGTTTCCTGATTGAGGCCATAAAGCGCAATAACCAGATTTCGCAGCGGATTAAAGCGCAGTTCCGCTTCAACACCCTCTGTCAGTGTTGACGAAACCTCAGCACCTAAAACGCTACCTGGGTCCTCTTCAGTAATACTGGTTCTGGTTTGCTCATAATGCGCTAACGAGAAGAACAAACGACCTTCCATAAATGCTGATTTGATACCGTACTCAGTTAATTTGGCAGAACCAATATGACCATCAATAATCGTCGCGTTATCAAGTTTATTGTTGCTGGTGTCCAGTGCCACACTTGATTCGGCAACCGTAATGTAAGGTCGCGTGCCCGGGAATATCTCATGCGACAGGCTAGCACTCCACGATGAGCCCTCGTCTTCCCCCTCAGCGCGTTGATCCGCCGTACGCAATGCGCCAGGATTAGCGGAGGTACGAGTGGTCGGGTTATAAGTACCTGCCAGTTCCGTGTTGACCGCAGACGAATAATCGTAACGTCCACCCAGCATCACATTGGTACGCTCAAGAACATTAATGTCCAGCATCAAACCCAATCCACGTTCGTTCCACTGGGTTTTGTAATCAGATGTCCACGGCGCACCGCCATTATTGATATCGGGATTATCAAACGGTACAGCAAACGTCGTATTGGGTGTCATAGGAAACACTGATGCCATCACATCAGATCGCGACGAACTGAAGTCACCGCCGTATCGATAACCTGTCGCTTCCGTAAATCGGTAGTTAACCGATGCCAAGGTGTTTAAATCAACCCAATCAGGCGTATTCATCAGCCGCCGGGTTACGGTAAATTTTGCTTCAGCTACTGTCACATCCTGCTTGCCACCACCGGGTTGTTCAGAGATCTTGTACTGATCAATGTTGTCATAGAACAACTGCCCCTTCATTGTGAAATCTGGATCAGCATCATAAACAAGATCCAGATAACCCAACATCAGATCGGCCTGCAACTCGCGCTCAAACGCGCCAGTTCGCCTTAAATCCAGTTCGTCATACCCGACGGTACGCGGATCCATTGCAAAACCGGCGGGAATAAATCCGGAGCTCGGCAAAGGACCACCTGCACCTTGAGCCCGCAGCAGTCCTGTCGGATCAGCAGATGGGTTAGCAGACAGAAAAGTCAACATGGATTGCGGAATGCCCGGAACAGACGGGAACTGCCCGAGTGGCAAGGGATTGCCAGAAGCATCTCTTGGCCATGCAAACTGCTGTATCAACGGCTGGTTATTGCCACTGAGGTTACCACGCACGGGGGAAGCCTGGTGCATCTCGCGATAGCCAATTCTGCCATCACCGTTAACGTCCATATTCACCAGTGGAGTACCACGTATATAGGTCTGATTATCAATTAGCTCCTGCGTAAGACGCTGCGTCAATCCACCCTGGGTTTGTGAGCGCTGGTAATTAACACCTGCGTCAAGCCTGAATGGGCCAACAAACTCATCCAGAGAAATGGCTGTCTGAAGCATTCTCTGTCCAACGTTGACCTCTCGGCTGAAAGTGCCGGAGTCCTCAGCAAGGGCATAAACATAATATCCTCCGGTTTTGTCTGCGATGTTAAAAGGACCTCCAATACCAGCAGAGAATTCCTGCCGATTGAAAGCACCAATAATCAATTGTGAAAAACCACTGCTGTCCTCCATGTACGCACCAGTGTCCGCTCTTCCGGACTTGGGTACCATGTTGGTATAGCCACCAATTTTACCCATACCATAGAGCGGTGACGGTGGCCCCTTAATAACCTCAATGCTATCCATGGCTGCCAACACACTGCGAGCATGGCCTTGCAGATTGACGCGTTTCATGCCACGAAAATAGGTATCTGCGGACACATTTCTGACGTCAATTGACCCCTGAATGCCAAAACGTGTTGTGGTAAAGACACCTGGCACAAATTGCACAAGATCTTCAACTGCTGTCAGTCCGAACAACTCAATTGCTTCAGCATCAATAACCGAAACAGAGCGTGGGGTTTCAACAATAGACTTGTCGAATCCAAATGAGGAGTTGCTGTTACGGTTGGCCAGAAGATTGGCAGAGTCGCCTGTAACCAGAATCTCACTGACCTCCGGTGTTGCCGTCTGTGCTATCAGCGATGGCGACATTGCCGACATGCACAGCATGATGCTGCCAGACAAAGAAAGCGACTTGCGAAACATTTTCATTTCCGTTCTCCGTAATTGAATCAGAATTTCAATTAAGGTGACGGCAAGCGTTGGAAGCCCCCTACCAAATTATTTTAATCAAAGGTGTATCGAACCATAAATTGCCAGGTTCTTCCTGACATCACTGTCAGCAAGGTTTCTCCTAGTGAATCGCGAGACCTTGCTCTTAACCAGGTACGATCAAGCAGATTATTTATATTCACACGAAATCTCCAAGGGCCATTGACATGATCCAACCCAATGCCCGCAATCTGTTCCGAAGGTAAACGGATCTGCTTCAATCGACCACTATATGTTGAAGAGAAATGATTGAGACTTGCGTTTAATGCCAGGTTCGGTTGCAACTGCCAGCGCAGCAACAATCCGGCCTGATAACGAGGATATCCCTGTCTGACATCAAAACCCTCAACGTCATCAGGAAGGCGAAGAAAACTTCTGCCACCATACAAAAACGCTTCAGCTGGATAAACAAGATTCCCCTGCAGATCATGGACATCCTGAAAACCAAGCGTTCTGGCATCCACCAGAATAAGCGCCTCACTGCTGCCTTTGATGTGCGTGACATGACGCAACGCATAAGCTGTGATATCCAGACTCTGCCCTAACTCGGCGGCCACTTCCATCTCCCATCCCTGCGTCGCAAACGAGGTGAGATACGAAGGAAGCGTCTGGAATCCTGCCTGATTCTGATTATTAAGCTGCTGGCTAAAACTCAGCAGGCTGAACGTGCGATTGTTCTGCGGCGACAGGTATCGAATGCCGAACTCCGTCAGATCTGTGTCTCCGATATGCCCGGTATCGATGACACGATTGTCCAAACGATTATTGATATCTTCAAGGGTCATACTGGTACGTGAGCGTGTCAGATAAGCGCGCCAGTTGTTTACCGGCAGAATGCTGTAAGAAACGTGCCACGACACACCATCATCAGATCCAGTGCTGCGCTGATCGCGTGTCCTGAACCTGCCAGGCGCCAATGAGGTGCCCTGAGTGATATCCACAGTGCCCGCAGCATCGGTATTCGCCGCACGTGAATAGTCATAACGCAGGCCAAGTAGCAGATTGCTGTGTTCCTGCCACATCAGATCCAGCATCAAGCCGCCACCGTGCTCACGATAACGACTGCGGTATCGACTGATCCACGGAGCACCGTCCTGATTGACATCATTGTTATCAAACGCGTGCACAAATCTGGAATTCGCATCACCTCGCGGGGGCAGCGCACTGGCATCGATGCGATGATTACCGTGATCACCGCCGTAACGATAGCCAGTGGCTAGTGTGTAGCGCAGGTTGGTCGTGGCATGCAAATCCAATTGCAAAACACGGCGACTTTTCCAGCTTAGCAGCTGTTTGCTCAGTCGGTTTTCCACAATACGCACATCCTGCTTGCCACCACCGGGCTGCTCGGACAGCTTGTACTGATCCAGTACATCTACAAACAACTGGTTTCGAAAGCCCATGGGATTGTCAGTTGACGGCAGGACATCCATATACATCAACATCGAATCTGCGCCGATTTCACGCTCAAAAGCACCTGCTTTGCGACGATCAAATGACACCCTCGCAACCTCGGCAGGTGAAAGAGCAAATCCAGCGGGGATCCAACCAGAGTCCGGCACCACACCTCCAACGCCTCGCGAACGCAACAGCTGATCAGGGTCCAGTGCGGGGTTGGTCTGAAGATAATTGAAGAGACTGGCCGGAATACTGCTGATGCGTGGAAACGCTGACAATGGCAAAGGCTGATTGTGTGCGTCGCGGGGCCATGTCCAATGTTGAGTCAACGGTTGATTAGCTGCCGATAGAGCACCAGCAACCGGGGAACCCTGATGCATCTCCAGAAAACCAATCCGGCCGTTGCCGTTGAGATCCAGATTAACCAGCGGTGACCCGGCGATGTAAAGACCGTCACTGACCAGGGCTTGAGTGGCACGATTGACCAAAGCACCGGCGGTCTGGGACTTCTGGGCATAAAAGCCAGTTTCCAAACGATAGCCTGGTAGCAGATTATCCAGCTCAAGAGCAGCCTGCAGCACTCGATTCTGAATGTCAGCGCCTTCAATATGCTGATCTGAATTTTCTGACATGGATGACACAAAAAATTGCCCCTTGCGCCCGGCCAATAACAAAGGTCCGCCAAAACCTGCGCTGGCAATCGCCTGATTAAAACGACCACTGCGCAGTTCCGCAAATCCACCAAACGCCTCGGACGCACCCGGCTGCACCGCAAGGCCGGTACGCGGATAAATGTCAGTGTAACCACCGGGCTTGCCCATGCCGATCAGTGGCGAAGGCGGACCACGTACAATTTCAATACGATCAACTACTCCTAAAACACTGGGAACATGGCCCTCTTGAGTTACCCGGCGCATACCGCGGAAATATACATCCGCAGTGGCATTACGAATGTCGGCAGCGCCCTGAACACCGAAGCGCGCCAGCGTGTATACACCTGGGACGACCTTTACCAGATCATCAATACCAGAGACATCGCCAGCATCCAGCTGGTCGCGGGACGTCACCGACACGGCGCGCGGCATTTCATACAGCGGTCTCTCCAGACCCAACGCTGACCGACTGCGACGCAGCGTGGCACTCGCCACTCTGACGGTGGTGATCACGGGCAAGCGATTGGGTTCCACTGCGGGACGGGAGTTATCTTCAGTCTGTGTTTGCTCGACCGCCGCTGGCAAACCCGCTAGGCTCTGTGATGGCTGGCGCACTGCCAGAACACGTTCACCAGCCCTGATCCACACCAGACCGGTGCCGTCAAGCAACTGATCAAGGGCCTGCTGATGACTCAACAAGCCCAACAACTCAGGCGCCTGTTTGTCAGCAACCTGCTCAGGACGAAACACAATTTGAATGCCGGTGTCGCGACTGAAGATATCCAGCGCATCAGCCAGCGGTAAAGGCGCCAACTGCCACTGTTGTTGTTGTGTCATCAGGGCTGCTGCGTCAGCATGAAGCGATCCAGACAGCACTGGCGTCAACGCCATCTGCCAACACACCCAGAACAAGGTCAGCTGGAAACCTGAAAGTCGCACGATTCATTCCTGATACTTGAACAACTTCAATCTGGCAATGTGTCGGCGAACGGCAGAATTGCCGTTAAAGCGCTGGCAGCAGTATCACTGAGTTGACGGCATCGACCACACGAAGATCCAGTGTCAGCGCAACGGCCTGAGCTATTGCACGCGAATCGCCGGTGTCAAAACTGCCACTGATTCTCATCGACTCCAGTTCGGTAGAACCCAACGTGACTGAGATGCTTGCGTAGCGGTTTACTTCGCTGACCAATTCACTCAAACTGATGTTCCGGAACACATGGCGCCCTTCTGCCCAACTGGTTGCAACTTCTGTATCCACGCGAATACGTTGCCAGCCACCGCCTGTGCTTTCACTCACCACTAACTGTTCACCCGGAGTCAAACGCTCGTTAAGTACTTTTTCGCCGGTTCTTGCGGTTACCACAATGTCGCCTTCGGTCAGTGTGACGATGGTTTCAACTCCCTTACGGGCCACCTGAAACACCGTGCCTAGTGCTTCCACCCGACTGCCGTTGGCAATCACTAAAAAGGGCCGATTGGCGTCATGTGCGACATGAAATAAGGCGCGACCACGATCCAGTTCCAGCACCCGGCGATCATTCTCCATACGCACAATCAGGCGCGTATCGGCATCCAGTTGAATTTCAGAGCCATCGCTGAGTGTCACGTCCTGCACCTGACGGCTGAGACTTTCAAGGACCAGTTCATCCGGAAATAACCATTGTCCTGCCGCGACCAGCGCAAAGCCGATACACAAACAGGCTGCCATCACCATTTTCTGCCAGCCAACAACTGGACGGGCAGCATGATCAGGCGATGGCACGGCAACCAACAAGGACCCGGCTGTCTCTTGTGGCAACACCGCGGGGATCTCAATAACCGCTGGTATTAAAAGCGTAGGTGTCGGCAAGGGCACACTGGTCACTGCGCGCAGCGGCGCTTGTTGACTACCGGCAAACATCGGATCATCCGGCAACCTTTCACCCAGCATCCCGAACAGATGCTGAGCCTTCAAAAATGCTTGCTCGTGAGCGGGGCTGGCTGCACGCCAAAGGGCACACGCCTCCTGATCACTGCGCTGGCAGTCAGAAGACTGCAACTGTACAACCCAGCTGGCAGCCTGCCGATTGATTGATTCCTTATTCATCATTAACAATTCCCCGTCTGCTCTCCCTTTGTGCTGCATTGGCAGCGACATAGTTCCTAGCTTAGCGTGACCTGTCCCGGCGCAGCAATCTCGGGCAGATTGTTTTTATTGTCGTTATAAGTGACGAGCAAACATCAAAACCCCCTACCATAAAAGCTGAAACACATCGTTCAGTCTTCCACGGCCTGGAGGCACACAAACAAAGCATGGCTGATGTGTTTCTCAACCATTTTGATACTAATACCACAAGCGTCTGCGATCTGCGGGTAACTCATACCGCTTGCCCTGCTCAATAAAAACACTTGGCGACAACGCGGAGTCAACGATTCAATCGCCTGACATACACGTTGGTAATTGCGTTCACCATCCAGCACGCGTTCCATTGAGGCACCTGCGTCCTCAATCGACAAATCATCTATGTTGTCATGATGTTGATAGTGACGCACACGCTGTTGTCGATCCAGATCATGTGCGATATTTAACGCAATACGATGCAGCAGCGCTACCGGAGAATTTATCTCCGTGGAATGTTCGTACTTCATCATGCGCAGATACGCTTCCTGCGCTATGTCTTGGGCATCTTCCGGCACCCGGAGTCTGGGCATCAGCCAGGCAACAAGTTCGCGATGATGTCTTCGTATAATTTCGTGAATGGATAAAGGTTTCTCATGAGCTGCCATATCATCTGTTTTCCCCCAACCGCAATCTGAAACTTTCTATCCGCCTGAAATATCAGCAGCAATTAGTGTGCCATTTGATACGGTACTTTTTGTATGAGCAAAAAGGTTAACAATATCAATTGGATTCCCCTGAGCATATCAAGAGTAGAAATAAGTAGCAGTGTCTCAGAGACTCAGAACGTGCTTCACAATTGCGCGCGGTTGAGGGCATCAAGCACAACTTGCGGGCGCAGGGGTATCTGCCGTATCCGCACAGAGGTGGCGTCAAAGACGGCATTGCCGATCGCTGCAGCAACCGGTTTATGGGCGGCCTCGCCCGCGCCCAAAGGCGGCATGTCGGGCCGGTCCAGCAACAGCACCAGCAGTTGATCCGGTGCTGAAGCCATCTCAAGAATCGGATAACTGAACCAGTCAGTGCTGAGTACACTGCGATCATCAAACGCCACCTGTTCAAACAGCGTTCGACTGCAGGCTTGCATCACCGCCCCTTCAATGGTCTGCCGCAGACCATCCGGGTTGATCACCCGCCCACAGTCATGCGCTACCACCAGACGTAACAGCTTTATCCGTCCGGTTTGTATGTCAACCGCCAGTTCACACACCACTGCTACGCGCGTCTGGCGCCCACGCCGACAATACGCCACACCTCGTCCATAGCGCCAGTTGTCACCCGGAAGCCGACTATAGGTAACTGGCAGACTTGTTCGCAGATCAGCATGCGGATTAGGGGATGGGCGGCTTGACCAGGCGGACCCGGTGGCAAGCGCACGTAACAGTTGCGCATCACGCTCATCACCAAGATGGCGCAACCTGAAGGCAATGGGATCCTGCCCACTGACAAACGCCAGTTCATCCATAAAACATTCGCTTGAAAATGTGACTTGTGGCCCCTGAGGATCGCGAAGGTGCGAAGTGCGTAGCGGTGACATATGCCTGAGTGGCGGCGGAACCACAGCCCACTGGCTGCGACGGTTAGCAAGGTCATAAGCATCCTGCGGTGCACTGAAGTTATTGGTGTCCGGCCGCTCCAGGCCTAATTGCTGGCCGATCAGCGAGTCAGATGCCTGAGCTCCTGATGGACGGGCATCGTGCGCTGATAACGCCAGTGCTGACCAATCCATGGCCGCAATACTGCCGTCCGCCAACAGACGGGCGCTCACCCGCATGACCGCAGCGGGCGACTTGGGGTCCCATCCGGTGGCATCTGCGCGTTGATACTGAACACGCACCGCACGACCGGTCTCACGCGCCAGAAACGCGGCTTCCAGACCGGCATCATCCGCATCATTACGACCATAGGATCCAGCGCCTGGCACCCAGATCACATGCACCTTGACCAGCTCCAGTGCCAGCAGATCAGCGACGCCAACGCGCAACTGGTGAGGTTTCTGCGTCGCTGACCAGACCGTCATGCGCTGGCCATCCCAGACCGCCACGGCGCAGGCCGGGCCCAGACTGGCATGAGACTGCAGCGGCCATTCATACTCCGCCTGCAGCACAGGCCCTGCTTCTGCAAGGTCTGCAGCAGAGAGGCCCGCACCCGCGAGAACATCGTCAACAGCACCCTGATCGAGCGCCACGCGTTGCATCCGCGCGGGTGTGTTTCGCAAATAATCATACAGGCTGCTATTACCAGGAAACACCGGCGCGGGTTCCTGCCATGTCTGCTGTAATGCCCGCGACGCCATAATTACGCGCCACTCATCCTCACCCAGCAACGCGGCAAAGGCCGATCTGCGCACAATAAAAACGTCATTGATCATGTCGTCCGGCAACACCAGTGTGAGTGGAATTGCACCTGCCACCTGCGGTCGTATCACCCGCGCATGCAGCATATCCGGCAGGCTGACCTGATCGATCATCACAAACTCGCCGGTGACTTTCTGTTGAATATCATCGCGCGCTAAAGACTGTCCGGTCCAACTGTCAGCGGACAGTGCTGCCAGAGGCACCGCCGTTGCCTGACCGGTCACATTCAGATTGTTGCCCTGCCCGCTGACCTCAAGCATGTGTGCAAGCCAGTGCTGATCCAGCGCGTCTGAGGCAATCAGCGTCCAGTAACTGCTGCGCTGTGACGGCAGGGTGTCACAGAATATCTCTCCATCCTGCACACGCAAGGATGACAATGGGCACTGCCAGTGCTGCGCAATGTGCGACAACAGGATATGTTTTACTTCTGCTGCGACATTCATCAGCGGCACACTGCCCATTTCTACGCCGGAGGCACTGCTTGCACCGCCCTGATCGGGCGTCAGTGCGGTGTCACCCATCACTACCTGAATTCGCCGCGGATGCACTGACAACTGATCTGCCACCAACTGACGAATTGCAGTATCAAGGCCTTGACCTACATCCACTTTGCCGAAGTACACGGTGACATGTCCAGCGGCATCTAGTGCAATCCAGGTGCCCAACACCGCGGGATCAGGATCATTGAATTTATTGTTGCTGGCGATTGCGACAGTCGTGCTTACGCCGCTCGGAGTTGCTGTACACGACAACACTGGAAACCCTGCCGCCGCTACCAGAAATCGCCCTCCACCCAACAGAAATTTCCTGCGAGTCAGGTTAGCGTGGAGCAAGGCGCTCATGATGCGGCAACCTGCTCTACCGCCGCACGAAAGCGCATCTGCATCGCGCATCGACACTTGAGGCCAGCAAACGCCTGATTAATTGCGTCACGGTCGGGCATCGGATTCTCTTCCAGCAACGCTACCGCAGACATCAGCCATCCGTTAATGCAATACCCGCACTGCGCAGCCATCTGATCAATGAAGGCTTGCTGAAGCGGATGCAAACTCTGATGTTGTGTCGTGCCCGTTGACCCTGGTTCATCTGATGCTTTTGCAAGCTGTGCCTGCCAGCGCGCCGGCAATCCGGCAATAGTAACCACGTCCTGTCCGTCCACTGCCGCGGTTGGGAGTTGGCAAGAACGGACCGGACGCCCTTCAACAAGCACCGTGCAGGCACCACACTGTCCCAAACCACACCCAAAACGAGGATTCCGCAGGCGGAGCGTATTCCTCAGTGTGTACAACAACGGCATCGACGGATCCACTTCAGGAGTGTAAAGCAGACCGTCGACGACCACTGAAACAGTTGAACTGGCTGTCCTTGACATGGATGACTCCCAAAGGTTTGGCATCTTTATAGACGGCAACGCAGTTGAGCACCCTACCGAGTGAATTAAATTATCTTCCAGTAGGGTGAAGACCTGCTGTTGACGTCCTCGCATAGGTCAACAAACCACAACAGGAGCCTAACCCAATGTTCAACTACCGTGTCCCACTCACCTGGCGGCAACCTCTGCAGCAGCGGCTGAAACAAACGCTACTGGCAGCCACGATGGCCACTGCCAGCCTGGTACTGTCTGCCTGCTCAGAGGCGCAGTCACAAGACTTCGATATTATTGAAGCCACCATTGACGAGATGCATCAGGCTATACAGTCAGGACAAACCACCTGCGCAGACATCGTGGAATCTTATATTGCGCGCGCTGCCGCCTATAACGGTTCTTGCACTGTACTGGTGACTGAAGATGGCCGTCCTCTGGCACAAGCGCTGGGTAATGTGCGTGCAGGATCCCCGGTAGTATTCCCCACCCAAACTGTTGCCGCCGATGAAATCCTGCCTGACCTCGAATTGTATGAGGGCTTGCCGCTAGAGTACGGCCGCATGGAACCGACTGCCTCCGACCCGACAGTTTCCCAGCAATTTGGCATGCGCGTGGGCATTCCACGGGCAGGCCAACTCAATGCGCTGGAGATGCTTAACATTCGCGGTGAACGGACCGTGGCGTGCAAAAACGAATGCGACGCACATCCGTCCACTGGCGCACTACCTGCAAGTTGCCCGGTCGAATGTGAAGCGTTCCGCCAGCAACCCGATGCACGCGAACTTGCCGCGCAGTACGACGCTCAATACGGCAGAAATCCGCCACTTGACGAACTGCCGATGTACTGTGTGAATTTCTCCTACAAAAACTGGTATGACGCCACTGAAATGCGCGCAACCGGTGGCAATGACACCAACTTCGCCATGGATGCCCCCAAGGTGGACTCACCGGATCTGCGTGTGCTTAAAGAGAAAGGTGCCATTATGTTTGGTGTGGCCACGGCGGCCAGAACAGGCCTCGGTTTTGATGGCCCTGAACAAGCACAAACCTACCGGCCAGATGGAAACTATGGTTACGCTCAATGGGGCGGCCAGCCATGTAACCCGTATGACACCGAGCGCGTGACACGTGGTACCAGTTCGGGAAGTGGTGTCTCTGTGGCAGCCAATCTGGTGCAGTGCTCTATCTGCGAACAAGGCAGCGCTTCCTGCAAGGGACCTGCATCACGCAACAATGTGGTTAACTTTCTGACCACTCGCGGATTGATGATGCACGGCGGCATGAACAGCCAGCGCGTTGGCGACAGAGCCGGTATTCATTGCCGTACTGTGGGCGACGTGGTACGTGTACTGGATGCTATTAAGGGCTACAAATCCGATGACATGTATACTGCGATTCCTCCGGAGTTGATTCCGGATGAACCCTATGTGAGTTTTCTGGTTAACGAAGACGGTGTTGCCTCTAAACCATTGGCTGGCATGCGCGTTGCACTGGTCCGCGAATTTATGGTTAAACACAGTCTGAATGATGTTGCTATCAGTGATCAGATTAACGGTGAAATCAAGCGTATTGTGGGTGAGGAACTTGGTGCCGAGCTGGTACAGACCTATGATCCGCAGTACCAGACTGATCCGGATATTCCGGTCATCACCTACACTTTCCAGGATGCAATCCGCGAGATACTGGCTCACAACGTCCCGGAATTTTTCTGGCAACGCGACTCCAGCGGGGAACTTGAGTTCGCAGTCGATGGCTGGGACGTTACCAGTGCTGACTATGCAATCGCGCTGGCGATGGGAACCGCGCAACTGTCAGAGAAGCTGACGCTGCGCCGACTCACCAGTGGGATGGACAACTACAAGAGCCCGTTCACCGTGAACAAATACCTAATGGAGCGCGGTGATTCACGCGTCTTCAACTGGGAAACCTTTGTTGCCAACTCAAAGTGGGAAGACGATGAGCATCGCGCCGGCTCGGTTAATGCCATCGGACAACAGGATCTGCGCGCAAGACCAGGTCAGATCAGTTATCTGAAAATGCAGTTTGCACTGCGCCTGATTGTGCACAAAGTCATGTACGAAAATGGCATCGACGCGTTTGTGAATCCGGAAGTCACACTACCACACTACAAACTGGGCGGCCCTGCTGAACCTACTGTAGATAATCGTGGCACGGCCAGTTGCTGCGCACAATTCACCGCTGTGCTCGGAGGACCGGAGATTGACGTGCCCGCCGGCTACAACCAGATTGTGTACGAGCCACGCTACGAATTAAGTGCCGACCGGACCAGGTACATCTCAGTCCCCGGTGCAGAGCGCAGCATGTTGCCAGTACCAATGCCCATCAGTTTGATGGTTTGGGGACCACCGGGCGGCGAACCTGAAGTGATCCGGGTAGCATCCGCATACGAGTCTGCAACCCAGCATCGCATTCCGCCACCAGATTTTGGCCCGATACCCTGATCTGCCACCGGGAGTGACCCGAGGGTTCTGAGGATCAATCGAGTAGGAGGGGGAGTTGCC
>DITX01000134.1:18418-22971 GCA_002422225.1 Gammaproteobacteria bacterium UBA6173 | reverse complement strand
TACTTTTGTGTGTGATGAACGGTGGCGTCATTTTTACCGGGCAACTGGCCACACGTCTGCAGTTTCCGCTGCAGATGGATTATGTACACGCCACGCGTTATCGCGAACAACTCAGTGGGGCTGACCTGCATTGGCGTGTGACACCTGCAACCGCGCTGCAAGGCAGAACAGTGCTGGTGCTCGATGATATTTTTGATGAAGGTGAAACGCTCAGTGCCATCAAAAAATGGTGCGAAAACGAAGGGGCCACTCAGGTATACACTGCCGTCTTAATTGATAAACAGCATGATCGCAAAACTGCCGCACTGAAACAGGCTGACTTTACCGCGTTGTATGCCGAGGACTTTTATCTGTTTGGTTATGGTATGGATTACAAAGGCTACTGGCGCAATGCGCCGGGCATTTACGCGGTAGAGGCTTGAATGAGCGCTGCCAGCACTGAGCAACTGCTGCGCAGCATAGGCAAACAAAAGGGGCCGGCCCCGGTGCACCTGTGGAATCCACCCTATTGTGGTGAGATTGACATCAGGATTGCCGCTGACGGCCGCTGGTATCACGAAGGCACCGTCATCACGCGACTGCCAATGGTGCAGCTGTTCTCCTCAATTTTGCGACGGGATGCCGATGGACATTACTACTTGGTAACGCCAGCAGAACGGGTGCGCATCAAAGTGGATGATTGCCCCTTTGTGGCACAACTGCTGGATGTTGAAGGCGTGGGTCCTGATCAGCAACTGCGCTTTACGCTGAACACCGGTGAACAGCTGCTTGCCGGTGCCGACAATGCGCTGTCTGCTGGTTACGATGACAATGGGGTGCCGCATCCAACTCTTCACGTACGGCACGGGCTTTGTGCACTGATCAGCCGCTCGGTTTTTTATCAGCTGATTGAAATGGCTGAACTGAAGCCTCTATCTGATGATGAGAAAAAAGACATAAAAAACAATGGGAAAGCTAACAAACTTGTGCTGTTAAGTGCGGGAACAAGCTTTGATTTTGGTGCGATTCAAGAGGGTCAATGACCAGCCTTTTTATTGACGAGTGTGGATAAACGGGGCATTATTGGCAGCCTTTTTTTATGTGCCTCGCTGTTTACTCAATCAGTGATGTTTTTAAATCAGTGAATTTTGGAGAATCCATGAAGATTCTGGTAGCGATCAAACGTGTAGTTGATGCAAACGTAAAAGTACGCGTCAAAGCTGATAACAGCGGTGTCGATTTGACCAACGCAAAAATGGCGGTCAATCCGTTTTGTGAAATTGCCATAGAAGAGGCGATCCGGCTGAAGGAAAAGGGACTGGCTGAAGAAATTATTGCAGTCTCCATTGGCGAAAAGGCCTGTCAGGAGCAGATACGCACCGCGCTGGCGCTGGGTGCTGATCGTGGTATTCATGTGGAAGCCGCAGCTGATTTGCAGCCCTTGCCTGTGGCACGCCTGCTGCAGAAGTTGGTTGAAAAAGAAGGTATCGGCCTTGTCATTCTGGGCAAACAGTCCATTGATTCAGATAACAACCAGGTTGGCCAGATGCTGGCTGCATTGGGCGGCATGCCGCAAGGCACATTCGCCTGCAAAGTCGACATTGCGGATGGCCGCGCGCTGGTAACGCGTGAAGTGGATGGTGGTGAGCAAACTGTCTCTCTGACATTGCCCGCCGTGATCACCACCGACCTGCGTCTGAACGAGCCACGTTATGCGTCATTGCCCAACATCATGAAAGCCAAGAAAAAGCAGCTGGATACCGTGACGCCTGAAGAGCTGGGTGTTGATATCAGTTCTGGTTTAAAAGTCATTGCTGTTGAGCCGCCGCCCAGCCGATCGGCGGGTGTAAAAGTGGCCAGCGTTGATGAGCTGATCAGCAAATTAAAAACTGAAGCCAAAGTCATCTAAGGGGTAGCAGATATGAGTATTTTGGTTATCGCAGAACACGACAACGCCGCCCTCAAACCGGCAACTCTGAATACCATTACGGCAGCAAAAGCCATTGGTGGCGACATTGTTGTGCTGGTGGCTGGATCAAACTGTGCAGCCGTCGCAAGCTCTGCTGCAGCCGTCGCAGGTGTCAGCAAAGTATTGCTGGCCGACCATGCGGTGTATGCCAATCAGTTACCTGAAAATATTTCAGCGCTGGTTGTTGATATCGCTGGCGCGTATTCACACGTATTGGCACCAGCAACAACCACCGGCAAAAACTTTATGCCACGTGTTGCAGCCTTGCTGGGTGTAGCGCAAATTTCTGACATTACTGCCGTCAAAAGTGCGGATACTTTTGTGCGTCCAATCTATGCGGGCAATGCACTGGCAACCGTGCAGTCCAGCGACGCTGTGAAAGTAGTCACTGTGCGCGGCACCGGTTTTGAAGAAGCTGCCAAAGAAGGCGGTTCGGCTGCTATTGAAACTTTGTCAGTGGTGAAAGAGCAGCACATTGCTGAGTTTGTGAGCCAGCAGCTGACTGTGTCTGAGCGTCCTGAACTGACTGGCGCGTCTATTGTAATTTCCGGTGGCCGTGGTATGCAAAACGGTGACAATTTTGTGCTGCTGGAAAAAGTGGCGGACAAACTCGGTGCAGCAATTGGAGCCTCTCGCGCAGCAGTCGACGCGGGTTTTGTGCCTAACGATATGCAGGTCGGTCAGACAGGCAAGATTGTTGCGCCTGATTTGTACATCGCAGTAGGCATTTCTGGCGCCATTCAACATCTGGCCGGTATGAAAGACAGCAAAGTGATTGTTGCTATCAACAAAGACGAAGAGGCACCGATTTTCCAGGTGGCAGATTATGGTCTGGTGGCAGACTTGTTCCAGGCAGTGCCGGAACTCGCCGATAAACTGTAAGTGATGGCCTTGTAAAAAACGCAGGTATAAAAAAACCCGGTTATACCGGGTTTTTTTATGTCCCAAGAGTTTATTCCGGGTTATTCGCTGCTGCCTGAGCTGCCAGTCGAGCCTCTTCTTCAAGGCGACGACGACGGATTTCACGCGGATCGTTTGGTGCTCTGCCGCCACTGACAACCGGTGCCGGCGTGGGTGTTTCTGCGACGGAATCAGCAACTGCTTCTGTCGGAGCAGGTGCCGCAACCACGGCTTCAGGCTCGATTGCAGTTGTGTATTGCGCAGCTTCAGGTTCAGAAATCAGCGGAGCAGGGGCTTGCACAGGCTCAGGCTGCAGGGCCGGCGCAGGCTCGGCGACTACCTCTGCGGCGGCAAGCTCTGCTGAGGCCTGAGCAGCCAGCGCAGCCTCATTTGCTGCCTGTTTTGCGGCTGATCGGGCAGAGGCTGTGCGTCCTGAGGATTTTGCAGCAGGCTTGGCCACCACCGGCGCCTGCTGTTCAGCAGGAACGTCGACGCTTTCAACCGTCTCGGCAGTCAGTGGCGCTTCCGCCACAACAGCATCCACCGTTGCTTCAATGATCTCTTTGGCCGGTTCAGTCACAATTTCTGCTGTAACAGCTGTCTCGACCACAGTGTCTTCTGGTAAATCAATGCCGTCGCCGGCATCGGCATCCACGTCTGCATCATCAGCAGATTCAGTGCCATCTGCAGATTCTACCGTCTCGGTGTCACCGCTCTGGCCACGGCCACGACGTGATCGACCACCGCGGCTGCGACGACGACGTGGTTTGGCAGCGGCATCATCCGTTTCCACGGGTGTTGACTCGGTGGTGACATCCAGCGCTGCGCTGTCGACGTCGGTGTCAACAACTGTCGTCACGTCAGTAAGGTCTGTAAGCTCTACTACGCTTGCTTCCGCAGTCGCCAACTCCTGTGTTGTTTCTACACCGTCAGGATGCGGCCCACGGACGCGTTTGCTTGTGTTGCGCGGTCTGCGATCGCCACGACGACGTTTGGCTTCGCCGCTGGTATCGTCATTTGCATCGGCTTCAACGGCCTCAACCGTACTGTCTTTACGCAGCGCCTCGTCGTCTGCCGGACGCTGGCGATTATTGCCTTGCCCCTGGCCTCCTTGCTGGTTGCCACCACGACGGCGACCCCGACCCTGGCCTTGAGCTGTGTCAGCATCTGCTGCATCACGCGCCGGGCGCCGATCATCCTTACGCTCTGTTTTGACGTCATCGTCCGCTTTGACTGCCGGTTTGTCGCGTTCCTGACGGTCGCGTTCCGGGCGATCGCGATCATTGCGATCACGGTCATTGCGACCGCCACTGCGACCTTGACGTGAATTGCGATTTTGCGCGCCTTGTCCGGAGCCTTGTGGGCGTCGGCTGCGCTGACGATCCGAGTCTTCTTTTGCCGCGTCTTGTGTTTTTTCGGCATCTTGCTCTTCATCGGACAAACCAATGATCGACAGCAAGGATGCAAAAAAGCCTTTTTTGCGTGGAGCGGCGGCTATGGGTGCGCGCGCAACTGGGGCTGCAGAGGGCGCGGGTGCCTGAGGCACGGTCGGTGCCTGAACAGCGGCTTGCTGTGCAGGTTTGGTCTTTTCAGCCACAACAACGTCTTCGTGATCATCGTGTGCGGTAACAATCTCATAACTCGCCAGAGGCGTGCCGCCGTCTTGCAAGGTCAGACTCTGAATTTCGTAGTGAGGGGTCTCCAA